>NZ_JAALEA010000040.1 GCF_014145145.1 Dietzia cercidiphylli | reverse complement strand
GGCGAAGTAGGCCGCGGCTCCCAACAACAGCAACGCCACCGAGCGTTCGCGGCCCGGCCGGCGGCGCGCGAGCGACCACCAGAGCAGGCGGCGGCCGTCGCGATCGCACAGACCTCGGTGGGCCAGGCGCCGGTAGACCTCGTCCCGCACGGCGATGTCCAGCAGGACGCGTCCGATCCCGGCCAACTCGTCGTCGTCGAGTTCCTCCCCGTCCTCCAGGCGGCGTTCCGCGTCCTCGTGCGCCCTCACCGCGCGGTCCACCTCGAGGGCCCCCTCCAGCCGTGCGGGTCCCCGACCGTGCGGATCGTCGTCACACGCCCCGTGGTCCCGCACCTGGTACAGCCGCTCGATCTCTGCCCGCGAACCGGCCCGGACCCGCCCGTCGAACGCGTGGACCGCGGCGATCTCCGTCGAGTCCGGGTCGACCTGCGTTCCCCGGACCATCCCGAACAGATCGACCCACGGCGAGCCGTGTGCGAACTCGCCCACCCCGTAGGCGCCGACGACCTGCGTCCCGGCCAGCCCCAACCAGTACTCGAACGCCGCGGCGGCGTCCTCCGCGCGGAGACCGGCGGAGTGCCCGTCCGCACAGTCCTCGTGAACCACCACCAGGTGGACGTCGGTCACCCCCTCCCTCGAGCAGAACCGGGCCAGCCCACGAGCCGGACCGTCGTCGGCCACGACCGGTGAGGGCTCACCCTCCCCGGAGCGGCAGTCCTCCGCACCGCCCCACCCGTCCGCACCGCCCCGCCCGTCCGCACCGTCCCGTCCGTCTCCTTCCCCGGGTGGCGATCCGGGACCTCCGAGCAGGCCGACATCCATCCTGACGACCGGCCCGGCGTGACCGTCCGCGGTCCGCCCGCATATCACCACCACCGATCCGGGCCCCGGCGGGAACCCCAACATCGACGGGATGGACGCGATGAGCTCCTCCGGAGAGGAGATCACCACCGTCCGAGGGTCGTCCACACCGTCGTCACCGATCCGTCCGTTCGCGGTCATCGTCGTCCACCTGTCTCGTCGTCTCGCGGCCGCTCCCCGGCCGAGGGCGGCCCGCGGGTGCCGGTGCACCGGATCAACTTTCTGACACTCCGCCTGCGGTGTCCCGGAGGAAACCCGCGGGGGGCGACCCGCTGTGGAGCCCGCGGCACGGTGGGGAATCAACTGCGGCCCGCCGTCGTTGGCAAAGAGGAGAAACCCCCTCCCGGTGGGACGATCAGTTCGGACCGGACCGGACGGCTCGGGGTGTTGCGACGAGAGGAGTCGACATGGCCAGGCACAGCGATCTGTACCGACTGATCGAGCCCGTCCCCGATCTGCGATCGGAATCCGGACAGGGTCCGGTGCTCGTGCATGCGTTGGAGGGTTTCTCCGACGCCGGCCAGGCGATCCAGGGCGTCACGGAACACCTCAAGGAGAGCCTGGACTCCCAGTTGATCGTGGAGTTCGACGCGGATGAGCTGGTGGACTACCGCTCGCGTCGACCGCAGGTGCGGTACTCCTTCGACCACTTCGCCGGATACTCGGAGCCGACCATCCAGATGCACGCGGTCAAGGACGCAGGCGGGACCTTCTTCCTGCTGCTCTCCGGCCTGGAGCCGGACCTGAGGTGGGACGGGTTCACCGAATCCGTGATCGACCTCGCCGGGTCGTTCGGGGCCCGGATGTCGGTCGGTCTCGGCGCCATCCCCCTCGGGGTACCGCACACCCGCCCGACCCAGTCGAGTGCACACGCCAGCGACGTCGACCTCATCCGTGGCTTCACCGCGTGGCCCGGGGAGTTCTCCGTCCCGGGGAACGTGAGCGCGCTGCTGGAGCTCCGGATGGCCGAGCACGGCATCCCGTCCGCGGGCTTCACCGTCCACGTACCCCAGTACCTGTCGCAGACCGCCTACCCCGCGGCGGTCCTCAACCTCGTCGGCAACATCGCCCAGATCTCCCAGCTGGAGCTGCCGTCCGGTGAGCTCGAGACCGCCGCCCGGGACTTCACCGCACAGGTGACCGCCCAGATCGCCGACAGCCCGGAGATCCGGACCGCCGTGGAGCTGATGGAGAAGCAGTACGACGAGTTCATGGAGTCCCGCCACGGCTCCGACTCGCTCAACCCCGGCGGCACACCGCTGCCCTCCGGCGACGAGATCGGTGCCGAGTTCGAGCGGTTCCTCGCGGAGCAGACCGGCGACGACGAGCCTCGCGCCCGCTAGCACGGACGGACGGTCGCGGCCGGGCGACTAGGCTCGGTCGGGTGCAACTGCCCGAACTCCTCGCCGACCTCGACGACGTCCCCTCCGACCTCCTGGAGGAGGCGGTATTCGACGCCTTCGTGGCGTGGGCCGCCGACCAGGGCCTGACGCTCTATCCGGCGCAGGAGGAGGCGGTCCTCGAGGTGGCGGCGGGTAGCCATGTCGTCCTGGCCACGCCGACGGGGTCGGGCAAGTCGCTGGTCGCCCTGGGGGCGCACTTCTCCGCCATGGCCCGCGGGGTGCGGAGCTATTACACCGCGCCGATCAAGGCGCTCGTCAGCGAGAAGTTCTTCGCTCTGTGCGCGGTGTTCGGCGCCGAGAACGTCGGGATGCTCACCGGTGACGCCGCGGTCAACGCCGACGCACCGATCATCTGTGCCACCGCCGAGATCGTGGCCAACATCGCCCTCCGGGAGGGCGCCGCCGCGGACATCGGTCAGGTGGTGATGGACGAGTTCCACTACTACTCCGAGCCCGATCGGGGCTGGGCCTGGCAGGTCCCGCTCATCGAACTCCCCGACACGCAGTTCCTGCTGATGTCGGCCACGCTCGGCGACGTGGACTGGCTGATCGAGGATCTCCGCACGCGGACCGGACGGGAGTGCGCGCTGGTCGGGGGCACCGAGCGCCCGGTCCCCCTGACGTTCGACTACGCACTGCGCAGTATCCACGAGTCGGTCGAACTCCTGCTCCGGGATGACAAGGCGCCCGTCTACATCGTCCACTTCACCCAGGCCTCGGCGCTCGAGCAGGCCCAGGCGCTGACCTCGGTGGCGGTGGCCACCAAGGAGCGCAAGGCCGCCATCGCCGAGGAGATCGGCGGATTCCGGTTCACGACCGCGTTCGGCCGGAACCTTCGCAAGTTGCTCATGCACGGCATCGGGGTCCACCACGCCGGCATGCTCCCGAAGTACCGCCGCCTCGTGGAACGGCTCGCCCAGGACGGGTTGCTCACCGTCATCTGTGGGACCGACACCCTCGGCGTCGGTATCAACGTCCCCATCCGGACCGTTCTGTTCACGGGGCTCACCAAGTTCGACGGACGCCGGCAGCGTGTCCTCAAGGCCCGGGAGTTCCACCAGATCGCCGGCCGTGCGGGCCGAGCGGGGTTCGATACCGAGGGTCTGGTGGTGGTGCTGGCTCCCGAGCACGAGGTCGAGAACGCCAAGGCCGCGGCCAAGTCGGCCGCCAATCCCAAGAAGAAGGGCAAGTCGGCCAAGAAGAAGCCGCCGGAGGGGTTCGTCAACTGGTCCCGCTCGACGTTCGACAAACTCGTCGGCGCCCAGCCCGAGCAGCTCACCAGCCGCTTCGAGGTCAACAACGCGATGCTGCTCAACGTGATCTCGCGTCCGGGGAGCTGCTACGCCCACATGCGGCACCTCCTGCTGTCCTCGCACGAGACCCGGGCCCGGATCCGGCACCACGTCCTGCGCTCGATCGAACTCTTCCGCGGGCTCGAGACCGCCGGCATCGTCGAGAGGATGGCGGAGCCGGACGACGACGGACGGCACGTCCGTCTGACGGTGGACCTCCAACGGGACTTCGCGCTCAACCAGCCCCTCGCCCCGTTCGCGATCGCCGCGGTGGAGGTCCTCGACCCCGACTCCCCCACCCCGGTCCTGGATCTGGTCTCGGTGATCGAGTCCGTTCTCGACGACCCGCGCCCGATCCTCTACGCACAGCAGCGGGCCGCCCGGGGCGAGGCGATCGGGGCGCTCAAGGCAGAGGGGGTGGAGTACTCGGAACGGATGGAGCTGGTCGAGGACATCTCGTGGCCGAAGCCTCTCGACGACCTCATCGCCGACGCATACGACGCCTACCGCGCCGGGCACCCGTGGGTGGCGGGGATCGAGCCCTCGCCCAAGGCCGTCGTCCGCGAGATGGTCGAGCGGGGGATGACCTTCTCCGATCTGGTCTCCGCGTACGGTCTCAGCCGGTCGGAGGGTTCCGTCCTGCGCTACCTCACCGACGCCTACCGCGCCCTGCGGCAGACCGTTCCGGCCGACCTGCGGACCGACGAGTTCGACGACCTGGTCGAATGGCTCGGGGAACTCGTCCGCCAGGTCGATTCGAGTCTGCTGGACGAGTGGGAACTGCTCACCGACCCCGACGTCTCCCCGGACCAGGTGGCCGAGCTCGCCTTCGGCCAGTCGAGCGGCACCACCCGGCCCGTCACGGCCAACCTGCGGGCGTTCCGGGTGATGGTCCGCAACGCGATGTTCCGGCGCGTGGAACTACTGTCGCGAGACGACATCGACACGTTGGTGCGACTCGACGCCGACGTCCCCCTCCATCCCGACTGGGACGCCGAGATCGATGCGTACTGGGACGAGTACGACGCGATCGGAACCGGGCCCACGGCACGCGGACCCGCCCTCTTCTCCGTCACCGAATCGGGAGACGGGGTGGAACCGGGAACATGGAGGGTCCGGCAGGTACTCGACGATCCGGAGAACGACCACGGCTGGGCTGTCGAGGGTGTGGTGGACCTCGGCGCCAGCGACGAGGCGGGTGAGGTCCGGTTCGCCTCGCTGACCCTCGCGGGGTGACGCGGCGGGGAGGCTGAACCGGGCCGCGGATCCGGTGTCCGTACGATGACCGACGAACACCGATCCGACCCCTGGAGGACATCTGTGACCCCCCGCATCCTGTACAAGAGGCTCGCGTTCGCGGAGGTGATCACGTGGACGCTGCTGATCCTGGGCATGGTCGGCAAGTACGGGTTCGGTCTCGACTGGGCCACCACGGTCGGTGGCAGCATCCACGGTTTCGTGTTCCTGTGCTACACCGTGGCGACGATCGCGGTCTGGACGGACAAGCGCTGGTCGGCGGGGACCGGCCTGATGGGCCTGGCGTCCGCGGTCATCCCCTACGCCACCGTGCCGTTCGAGAGGTCCGTCGAGCGCCGCGGGCTGCTCGAGGGACACTGGCGGCTCGGGCCCGGAGGCGAACAGTCGCGCACCCTCGCCGAGCGCACGCTGGCCTTCGCGCTCCGGTCCCCGGTCGTCGCACTGGTGGTGACCCTCATCGTGGTGGCCGTGGTCTTCTCGCTCCTCCTGGTGGCGGGCAAGCCCACCGAGTGGTTCTCGTGACCCTGGCCCGTGAGCCGGGACGCCGGGAGCTGAACAAGGCGGACAAACAACGCCGGATACTGGCCGCCGCCCGCGACCTGTTCTTCCGCAACGGGTACTCGTCGGTCACCACCCAGGAGGTGGCCGATCAGGCGGAGGTCGGCACCGGGACACTGTTCAGGTACGCCCAGTCGAAGGGCGAGCTCCTGTGCATGGTGGCCAACGAGGAGTTCCGCGCCATGGTCGAGACCGTCCCGGATACCGGGGACCCCGTCGAGGATCTGGTCACACTGTGCGACCCCCTGTTCTCCGCCCTCGAGAACCAGCCGGAGAACATCGTCGCCTACCACCGCGAGACGGTCTTCGGGGAACCCGGCCCGCACCGGGCGGAGGCGCAGCGCATCCTCGGGGAACTCCGGGGCATCATCGGACTCGTGCTCGCCCGGCACTCCCCGCGGGCACCGGAGGCGGAGGACCTCGACGGTCCCGCCCAGACCGTCTTCGACGTCCTGTACATGAGCATCGTCCGTTCGGGGATCGACCGGTCGCCCGGTCGCGACCACCGAGCCGACCTCCGCGAGCACGTCGATCGTGTCCTGCACGGAGTGCTGGCACGTCGGGTGTCCTCCGACAGCGCGTACTGACGGCGCCGTCCGGCCACCCCGACGAACCGTCCTCCACCGCGCCGGGTGAGACTTGTCCGCATGACCGAAGGCAACGACCCCACCGCCCGCCCGATCAAGGACGCGTCCACCGTGATGGTGATGCGGGACTCCGATCGCGGACCCGAGGTGTTCGTCGCACGCCGCGTCCGCGGGATGGCGTTCGCCGGCGGCATGACGGTGTTCCCGGGCGGGGGCGTGGACGCCTCGGACGACGATCCGGATGTCGCCTGGTCCGGCCCCGCGCCCGCGTGGTGGGCCGAGCGGTTCGACTGCGACGTGCCTCGAGCGCGCCGGTTGGTGTGCGCGGCGGCGCGGGAGACCTTCGAGGAATGTGGCGTCCTCCTCGCCGACCACATCGACGGCTCCCCGGTCGCGGACGCCGGCCGGTACCACTCGAGCCGCGAGGAGCTCGAGAGCCACCGGCTGACCTTCAGCGCGTTCCTCGCCGACGAGGATCTCTCACTCGCGGCGGGCAGACTCCGCCCCTACGACCACTGGATCACGCCCTCGGTGGAATCGCGGAGGTACGACACGAGGTTCTTCCTCGCCGCGCTACCGGAGGGACAGGAACCGGATGACCTCACGACCGAGGTCGACCTGACCATGTGGGCCCGCCCCGTCGACCTCCTCGAGGACTTCCGTGCCGGCCGGTCCATGCTCCTCCCCCCGACGTGGACCCAACTCCGCGTCCTCGCCGGGTTCCCCGACGTCGCGGCAGCACTGGACTCCGAGCGCAGGATCGTTCCCGTCCAGCCGGAGGTCGTCGAGCACCGTGGCGGGGTGCGCGTGCGCTTCGACGGTTCGGACGAGTACTGGTCCGACTACCAGGCGGGCCGGCCGGAGGCGGGGAGCTGATCACTCCCACCGGACATCCCGAAGTACCGACGTGCTCGGCTGTGCGGTGGTTGACTGCCACTCATGCGGGATTTCGAGTTCGACGTGGACGCGTCGATCGCTGCCGGGTGGAACCGCTTCGCGACCCGCCTGGCCGGACTACTGCGTGACCTCGTCCCGGGAGCCACGTTCGACCTGGCCGTTCCCGTCCTCGGGTCGCCGTCCACCCGCACCCCGTACGTGCGTTTCACCGCCACCGGCGGCGGCAGCGTCCACGCGGAGGTCTCCGGCGGCGGGTCCGAGGATTCGCCGGAGCCGCTGGGGCCCGTCCGGCTCGAACAACTCATGGCCCTCGGTTGGGCGCTCCGGCGCCCGACCGACCAGGGTGCGCCGGGGGCGGACCTCACGTTCCCGGTAAACCGTGCACCCGAGGTGGCGCACCTGGTCGCCGGCACGATGGAGCGCGTCTTCGGGATCCCCCACCCGGTATTCCTCCATGACGTGTCCGATCCGGAGGACGCGACCGGGGCCGGTTCGGGTGAACCCGTGTCGGCGGACGCCGACTTCCGGTCGCAGCCCATCGCGACCCCGGACGAGGCGACCAGAGCACTACAGTCGGCTCTGTCGGAGGTCTACGAGCGTCGGGTCACACCCGACGAGCATGACGTGTTCACCGTTCCCGCCGGGTGTGTCCTGCTGTTCGTCCGTGCGCACCGCTCGCTCCCCCTCGTCGTGTTCCGGAGCCCACTCGTGTCCTCCGTGGAGGATCCCGCGGCCGCGGAGACCGAGGTCGCGATCCTCAACCGGGACTCGCTGTGGTGCAGGTACGTGTTCGACGGCCAGACGATCTCCGCCGAGGCGGAGTTCGTCGACCGGGTGTTCGTCCCGGTCAACTTCAAGATCCAGTTGGCCGAGATCTCCGCCGAACTCGACGACGTCTACTCGGATCTCGCGCACCGGGTCGCGGGCAGACGATGGCGTGACCTGCGCGCCTCTGATGACCACCGTCCCGGTGAGCAGTAGGATCTGAGACCGTGCCGGGACGGGCCCGGTGTGAGAACTCGCCCCAGGAGCGCCTACATGCGTCGCGCCGTCCTCGCTGCAGTGATCGTGACCGCGGCCGTCTCCACGTCGGGTTGTTCACCGGCCTCCCTGTTCGGCGATGACGACTCCGCGGGCGTCCCCGTCCCGACCGCCCAGCAGTCCGGACCCCTGCCCTCGTCGCAGCAGTTCGACAGGCCGTTCCCCGTGGCCGGAGAATCGTGGGACGCCACCGTGACCCTGTCCGACCTCCGCATCGTGCCCTCGACCACGTACTCGGACGCGGTCGTGGTGGTGGACGTCCGCGCGGTGCAGGCGTCCGGTCAGCCGGAACTGGGCCCGGAGGACTTCTCGGCCTTCGACCCGTCGGGGCGGCCGTTCGAGCGGATCGAGAACCCCGCGGGGACGGTCGAGGACCCCCTCGTACCCTCGGTCCTGAGCTTCCCCGGCGAGGAGATCCGGGGGATGGTCGCCTGGACGATGCCCAGAGGGAACCGTATCGGGCGCATCGACGTGACCGCCCCGAGGACGATCGGTTCGGTCACCGTGACCCGCCAGCCGGAAGACCCGACCGCCACCTAGGGCTCAGGACGATCCCGTGCCCTCGAGATACGTCCATCGACCACCTCTGCGCTCGAACGCCGATCGCTCGCGCATGACACCGGGGCCCTCGGGCCCGACATACCGGGCCTCGAACTCCACCGTCCCGGTCCGGTCGGCGGGGCCACCGGCAACCACGTCGAGGATCGCGAGGCCGGTCCACTCGACGTCACCTGCCTCCACCCGGGCCGGCCGCGTCCGCGGGCTCCAGGTGCGCCAGAGGTGGTCCTCCCGACCCAGAACGAAGGCCGTGTACCGCGATCTCATCAGTTGCTCCGCGGTCTCGGCCGGGACACCATCCTCGACGAGCGGTCCGCAGCAGCGATCGAACGGGCGCCGGCTCCCACAGGGACATGCGTTCACGTCGCCCTCCTCCGTCCACCCGCATCCGCGATCAGGCTACCCACACGACGACCGGTTATCCTCAAGCCCAGAGATGTCCAGCTTCCGTGCACTGCCCTTCCGGCCCCGGCGACAGCCCGATCCCGACGGCGTCCCCCTACGGGTCCGCTCGTGCCGCGACCTGTGCGAGTGGACGAGAACCCCGGTGGAACGGCGCGGGGAGCCCATGTTCGCGTGTCGGGGGTGCGGATCCCAGTGGGTCCCGAGCGAGCACTGGACCCCGCGGGACAGCAACGGGGCGGTCCCCCCGGAGGTGTTGGAGATCGTCGCCGCCGAGCCATGACCTCGCCGGCTGACCTCTAGGCTGAGACGATGACCACACCCCCTCGATTCCCCGGTCCCGCCGTGAGTTCCGCGACGATCGACGCCGTCCTGAGACGTTCGGCGGCCCGGTTCCCGGACCGCGTGGCACTCACCTTCGCCGAACGCCGGTGGACCTACGCGGCGCTGGACTCCGCGGTCGACCGGGTGGCCACGACCCTCGCCGGTCAGGGCCTCGAGGACGGCGCCCGGGTTGCCGGCTACGGGGTCAACTCCGATGCCTATCTCATCGGCTTCCTCGCCACCTCCCGCGCCGGGTTCACGCACGTGCCCGTCAACTACGCCCTGACCGGCGGCGAACTCGAGTACCTGTTGACCGACTCGGGGGCGTCCCTGGTCCTGGTGGACCCGGCACAGGCCGCCACGTTGTCGGACGTACTCGAGACCATGCCGGGGCTGCGCTCCCTGCCTCTGCTGCCCCGTGAGGGGGAGACCGCGGACGGCACCGTACTGGGCTCGGCGACGGGTGACTCCCCGTGCACCCCGGTGGAGTCCCCCGCCACCGGTGACGATCTGGCGCAACTCCTCTACACCTCGGGGACGACCTCACGCCCCAAGGGCGCGATGATGACCCATTCGGCGCTCGTCCACGAGTACGTGAGTTGCATTCTCGCCCTGGACCTGGCCGCGGACGACGAGCCGCTGGTGACCATGCCGCTCTACCACTCGGCCGCGATGCACGTGTTCGCGCTCCCCTACCTCTCGCTGGGGGCGACGGTGCACCTCATGGCCGCCCCGGACATCACGGAGATCCTCCGCCGGGTCGAGGTCGACAGGATCGGTTCACTCTTCCTCGCCCCGACGGTCTGGGTGCCGTTGGCCTCCCATCCGGGCCTGGAGTCCCGGGACCTGTCGAGTCTGCGCAAGGCCCAGTACGGCGCCTCGATCATGCCGGTGACGGTGCTCCAGAGACTGCGGGGGAAGTACCCCGACCTCGGGTTCTACAACTGCTTCGGACAGTCGGAGATCGGCCCTCTGGCCAGTGTCCTGCGCCCCGAGGAGCACGACGCCCGTCCGGCGAGCGCGGGCCGACCGGTGTTCTTCGTGGACGCCCGCGTCGTCGACGAGTCGGGCGCCGAGGTCGCGGACGGCGAGCGGGGCGAGATCGTCTACCGGTCTCCGCAGTTGTGCACGGGCTACTGGAACAAGCCCGACGCCACCGCCGAGGCGTTCCGCGACGGGTGGTTCCACTCCGGCGATCTGGTGGTGCGTGACCCGGAGGGGTTCATCGAGGTCGTCGACCGCATCAAGGACGTCATCAACACCGGTGGTGTCCTGGTGGCGTCCCGGGAGGTCGAGGACGCGGTCTATCAGGATGAGCGCGTGGCGGAGGTGGCCGTGATCGGCACACCGGACGACAAGTGGATCGAGGCCGTCACCGCGATCGTGGTCCTCAGGGACGACGTCCACGCCACCGAATCCGAGATCATCGACGGCACCCGCGCCCATCTCGCGCCGTTCAAGGTGCCGAAGCGGGTCGTCTTCGTGGACGAGCTGCCCCGGAACCAGTCGGGCAAGCTCCTCAAGCGGGAACTGCGCCAGACCTGACGCCGGGACCTCGGCAACCCACCGGGGTCGCCGGCGTCAGCCGATCCGGGCCAGGACCTCCGCGGCCACCTCCTCGGGCGCTTGTTCCGGGAGCCAATGCCCCATGCCGGACAGCGGAACGAAACGGTACTCCCCCGTCACCCGGGAGGCGGTGGCCTCGGCGCCTGCACGCGCGATCGCGAGGTCGTCCTCACCCCACAGATAGGTCGTGGGAACCGACACGTCCGGCAGGTCGTACCGCCGCATCGCGCGGTACCAGTTGAGCGCTCCCGTCAGCCCCGCCCGCGTGCCGACCACCTCGAGGTGCTTGGCGATGAGCTCGTCAGACACGTGCTCGTCGAACATCGCCCGCAGACGTCGGGCTCCGTCCTCGAGCAGGACGTCCTCGGCTTTCCCCTCCTGGCGGAAGAGGGCGAAGTAGGCCGATCGGGCCTGCTGGTCCGGGTCGGACTGCAGAGCCCACGCAAAGGCCGACAGGTGGGGGACGGACACCACCGTCAGGCTCGACACCCGCCCGGGGTTGTGGGCGGCGAGCCACCATGCGACCGATGCCCCCCAGTCGTGGCCGAGCACGTGCACCGTCTCCAGACCGAGATGGTCGACGATCGCCAGGGCGTCCGCGCTCAGGTGCTCGATCGCATAGGCCCCGACGTCGTCCGGGCGTGCACCGGCCGAGTACCCCCGCTGGGCCGGAGCGACGACCCTGAGTCCCTGCTGCGTCAGCACCCCGGCGACCGCCTCCCACTCCCACGGGGATTCCGGGAAGCCGTGCAACGCCAACACGGTCCCGCGCTCGGGCCCGGTGGTACGCCAGTCCAGTACGTCGAGGGTGCCGACCGGGATCTCGACGGTCATGCTCTGCGGTTCCATGGAGCGGACACTATCCTCTCCGGTGGTTCACCGCGGGCGGCCGCCGGGTGGACTCTCCGCAGACGACCCCGTCGGCGCGACCATCGAGCGCCGGTCATGCCAGTCGCGCACCAACCACATCTCGACCACGAGCGGGTCGACAGCGGCCTCGTCCGCCCACGCGGAGATCACATCCAGATACCGCTGATACCGGCGCGGTGTCATCCGACCGAGCGAGTCGATCTCGGTCCATCCCGCGTGGACCAGCGTGGCGACCCCGGCCGAATCGACGGGAACGATGCTCTGCTCCGACCACGCCATGCCCAGGGACGACAGATAGAGCGAGGCGAGCGGGAAACCGAGATCGGGCACCCCCCTGCCGGCCCTGCCGTACGGCGCCCCGTTGCGCAGTAGATTCATGGCCTCCGCCGGGGCGTCCAACCAGTCCGCCACCTCGTGCAGGACCAGGGGATACCCGTGAGGAGACACCGAGCGCCACGCCGGGCGGTCCCGCTCCGGCACACGGAAGTCCGGTAATCCCCTGCGGACGCCCGATCGCTGCGGATGCCCGGCAAGCCAGGCCGCACACATGTAGAGCGCGACCACGGACTCCTCCAGGCTGCCGCGCGCCCTTCGGCCCGCTGCCCAGAGGTCACTCCTGCGGAGGTATCCGTTCCCGGACTCGACCCGGCCGCCGTCCGGGCCGCCGGCGACCAGTCGCAGGTCGACTCCTCGCTCCGCAAGCCTGAGGTTCCACAGGTCGAGGTCGATCTCCACGTACTCGTCCGCCACCAGCAGTGCCGGAGGCTGGGCGCGACACCACGTCAGGCACGAAGAGGGGAGGTCTGGAACGGGACGGGAACCGGTCGTCGTCATGCTCCGCAGGTTGTCACGCGGGTACGACAACACCGGCCCCCGCCGCCTCAGTGCTCGGCGAACGCCTCCAGCGGAGGGCAGGAACACACCAGGTTGCGGTCGCCGTACGCGCCGTCGATCCGCCGCACCGCAGGCCAGACCTTGGGGCGCCACACCGACCCCAGCGGGTAGCCCGCCAGGCTGCGCGGGTAGGCGTGCTCCCACTCGTCGGCGGAGACGCTCTCGGCGGTGTGGGGCGCCCCGCGCAGCGGATTGTCCTCCACGGTCCACTCCCCTGAGGCGACCCGGTCGATCTCGGCGCGGATCGCGGCCATCGCGTCACAGAACGCGTCCAGCTCGGCCAGGTCCTCGCTCTCGGTGGGCTCCACCATGAGCGTGTTGGGCACCGGGAAGCTCATCGTGGGCGCGTGGAAGCCGTAGTCCGCCAGCCTCTTGGCCACGTCGTCGATCGAGATGCCGACCGAGTCGATGAGCGGCCGGAGGTCGAGGATGCACTCGTGCGCCACCCACCCGCCGTCCCCGGAGTACAGCACCGGGAAGTCCGGCCCGATCCGCCGGGCCAGGTAGTTGGCACTCGCGATCGCCGTGAGGGTGGCGCGCCGCAGCCCGTCCGCACCCATCATGCGGACGTAGGCCCACGTGATGGGGAGGATCGAGGCGGATCCGAAGGCCGCGGCCGAGACCACCGCGCCCGAACCGAGACCCTCCTCGTACGGGTGGCCCGGCAGGAACTCACGCAGGTGCTCGGCCACCGCGACCGGGCCGACCCCGGGACCGCCACCACCGTGCGGGATGCAGAAGGTCTTGTGCAGG
The DNA here is from genome assembly GCF_014145145.1 of Dietzia cercidiphylli. Taxonomy (GTDB): domain Bacteria; phylum Actinomycetota; class Actinomycetes; order Mycobacteriales; family Mycobacteriaceae; genus Dietzia; species Dietzia natronolimnaea. Next base: position 26,242 of record NZ_JAALEA010000040.1, on the reverse strand, counting down.
TTGAGGTGGCTCACGTCGCCACCGAACCGCCCCGGACGGGCGACCCCCACGAGCGCGTTGAGGTTGGCCCCGTCGATGTAGACCTGGCCGCCGGCGTCGTGGACGATCGCGCAGATCTCCTCGATGTCGTGCTCGTACACCCCGTGGGTCGAGGGGTAGGTGATCATGATCGCCGACAGTTCGGCCGCGTGTCGGCCGACCTTCTCGCGGAGATCGTCGACGTCCACGTCACCGTTGGGTCGACATCCGACGACGACGACCTTCATCCCCGCCATCACCGCGGACGCGGCGTTGGTCCCGTGTGCCGAGGACGGGATGAGGCACACCCTGCGATCCTCGTCGCCGCGGGAGCGGTGGTACTGCCGGATCGCCAGCAGGCCCGCGTACTCTCCCTGGCTGCCCGCGTTGGGCTGCAGGCTCACCGCGGAGTAGCCGGTGATGTCGACGAGCCACTGCTCGACGTCGGCCACGAGCCGGCGGATCCCGCGGGTCTGCTCGACCGGCGCGAAGGGGTGGAGTCCGGCGAACTCCGGCCACGTGATGGGCTCCATCTCCGTGGTCGCGTTGAGCTTCATGGTGCAGGAGCCCAGCGGGATCATGGTGCGGTCCAACGCCAGGTCCTTGTCCGCCAGGGCGCGGAGATAGCGCAGCATCGCGGTCTCGGTCCGGTACCTGACGAACGCCTCGTGCTGGAGGAAGCGCGAGGTCCGGTCGCCGTAGGCGGGATCGACGAGGATCTCCAGCTGTCCGGCGTCCGCGATGTCGGCGACGTCACCGCCGAACGCCTCGAGGACGAGCGCGAGGTGGTCCCCGGTGGTGGCCTCGTCGCAGGAGACGGACACGTGGTCGTCGTCGACCCTCCACAGGTTCACCCCCCGCTCGGCGGCGGCGGCGAGCACCTCGGAGGCGCGGCCGGGCACCCTGGCCAGGACGGTGTCGAAGAAGTCGGCGTGGACGACCTGGACACCCGCGGCGACGAGGCCGTCGGCCAGGACCGCGGCATGGGAATGCACGCGCCGGGCGATCGCCGCCAGGCCCTCCGCTCCGTGGTACGAGGCGTACATCGCGGCGACCACCGCGAGCAGGACCTGAGCGGTGCAGATGTTGGACGTGGCCTTGTCGCGGCGGATGTGCTGCTCGCGGGTCTGCAGCGCCAGCCGGTAGGCCGGCCGACCGTCGGCGTCCGTCGACACGCCCACGAGGCGGCCCGGGAGGTTACGGGCGTGGGCGGTGCGACAGGAGAGGAAGCCGGCGTGGGGGCCACCGAAGCCCATCGGGACACCGAAGCGCTGGGACGAGCCGAAGCAGGCGTCCGCACCCTTGTCCCCGGCCGGGGTGAGGACGGTCGCGGCGAGCAGGTCGACGCCCGCCGCCACGAGGACTCCCCGGTCGTGGCACTGGTCGATCAGCCCGGCGACGTCGGCGACGCGGCCCGAGGCACCCGGCGTCTGCACGAGTGCTCCGAAGAAGTCGCCCTCCGGCAACCCGTCGTCGATCAGGTTCGCGGTGACGATCTCGATACCCAGCGGCTCGGCGCGGGTGGCGAGGATGGCGGCGGTCTGTCCGAAGACGTCCGTGTCGACCGCGAAGCGGGGGCTCTTCGAGGACCGGTTGGCCCTGCGGAGCATCGTCATGGCCTCGGCGGCCGCGGTCCCCTCGTCCAGCATCGAGGCGCCCGCCATGTCCATGCCGGTGAGGTCGGCGACCATGGTCTGGAAGTTGAGGAGAGCCTCGAGTCGGCCCTGGCTGATCTCCGGCTGGTAGGGCGTGTACCCCGTGTACCAGGCGGGGCTCTCGACGACGTTGCGGCGGATCACGGCCGGGGTGAGCGTGTCGTAGTATCCCTGCCCGATCATGGAGACCGAGACCTCGTTCTGGTCGGCGAGCACGCGCAGCGCCGCGAGCGTGTCGGCCTCCGACAGGGGCTCGGGCAACGCGTCGATGCCGGCTGCCCGGCCGTCGGGACCCACCTCGTCGAGGATGACCGACGGGAACGCGCGCTCGGCGAGCTCGTCGAGCGAGTCCACTCCGATGGTCCGCAGGATGTGGGCCAGGCCGTCGGCGTCGGGTCCCAGATGGCGGGCGACGAACTCGCCTCCGGTCCGGGCGGTGTGCGGGGTCGTCGTCACAGGTGCTCCTCGAAGGGCGGGGCCGCCCGGACGGGCGGCCTGCGGGCCGGTGCTACCCTCTCCGCTCTGTCCCCAACCGGCTGACGCCGGCGCCTGAGAGATTCACGGGGCCCGCCTGCGGGCCGCGCTTTCCCCGTGGGCGGGTGGTCTGTTCCACCGCTCTCCAGAGGCGTTCGACGACTACACGGTCCGGGTGCCTGAGAGATTCTCGGAGAGGAGTTGCTCCTTCGGCGCCCGCGGTGGATACCGCGGGACTCTCCCGTGAGTCGCGTGAACGCACCGCCGAGTCTAGACGACTCCCTCGATCAGCCCGTACGCCGCGAGGCGCGGGCGCGCCGACGGGCCGCCAACTCGTCCTCGAGGGGCTCGATGACGTCCTCGGGCGACACGGTCTCGGCGGGGAACTCGGAGATCGACCCCGCGAGCTCCCGCATCGCACCACCGATCCCGATACCGAAGACTCCCTGACCACCCTGGAGGAGGTCGAAGACCTCCTCCTTCGAGGTGCACTCGAACACCGTGCGACCGTCGGAGAAGAGGGTGATGGTGGCCAGGTCCTTCACTCCCCGGGACCGGATCTGGTCCACGGCCTTCCGGATGTTCTGCAGCGAGATCCCGGTGTCCAGCAGTTGCTTGACGATCTTGAGGACGAGGATGTCCTTGAACGAGTACAGGCGCTGGCTGCCGGACCCGGCGGCGTTGCGGATCGACGGCACCACCAGATCGGTCCGGGCCCAGTAGTCGAGTTGCCGGTAGGTGATGCCGGCGATCTGGCAGGCGATCGGCACGCGGTATCCACTCGTGCCGTCCGGGATGCCGTCGTCGGGGAACAGTCCCGGTTGCACCTCGTCGAACGTGGCCTGGGTGGCCTCGACGTCGCCTCCGAAGAGACCCTCCGTGTGCGTACCGGTGGAGGACGACTCCGGATCCCGGGTGTGGTCGGCCACGATTGCTCCCTCAAGCTGTGGGGTGCCGCCGCTGTCGCGGGGACACGGTGCCGGACTCTGTCGAGTCCGGATCCTCGAACGCGTGAACACCATCGGTGTAGTTCACTGGGAGCAACGCTAGGCCCGTGAGGGTCCGCGATCAATAGGACACGCGGTAAACCTCAACCTCAAGTTGAACTTGAGACCTGGCCGCGACCTGCGCACTGGTGCTGGAGTGACTCCTGTGGAGGCGGAAATACCTGGTCGCAGCGCTCAGGGCGTGGGGCCGCCGGGCTCCTGCGGCGCGTCTCCGCCGCCGAGGAAGTCGTCCGGGCTCACCTGGTCGAGGAACTCGCGGAACGCCTCCACCTCCTCCTCGCCCTGCTCCACCAGCGAGATCCCGACCTCGTCGAGAACCTCACGGCTGACCAGGACCGGGGACGAGGTCCTCAGTGCGACGGCGACGGCGTCCGACGGTCGGGCGGAGATCCGCGTGCCCTCGAAGACGAGCTCCGCGATGAACGTCCCCTCGGACACCCCCACGATCTCGACCTGCTCGAGTGGGTGGGCGAAGGTCTCGAGGAGCGTCGCCACGAGATCGTGGGTCAGCGGCCTCCCCGGCTGCACGCCCTGCTGTCGGAGACTGATCGCGGCGGCCTCGGACGCCCCGATCCAGATCGGGACGTACCGCCCACCGTCCTTCTCGTGCAGGATCAGTACTGGTGCGTACTCCGGCTCCTCGAAACGGATGCCGACGACGCTCACCTCTCGCATGTTCTTTCCCATGTCCTCCGCCTCTCCCACGGGTCCAGCCTAGCCCCGATCCGTCCCGGGGCGCGTGCGTCAGGACTCCAGCGCGTGCCGGACGGCCACGGTGACGAGCGTGGAGTGCAGAGCCACCGACAGCGCGGCGATCTCCCGGGCCAACTCGGCCGCGCGATCCCGTGCATCCGCGTCGCCCTGCCGTGCCACCGGGCCGGCGATCTGGGTGATGAGGCCCGTCTGCCGGTCGGCGGCCGTCCGGAAGCCCCGCAGATGACGAACGTCCACGCCGTGGCCGGCGAGGTCGTGCGCCGTCCGCGCGACCAGGACCGCCTCGGGGTCGAAGAAGCCACCGGGGCCGGCCACGATGAGCCCGGCATCCACGAGGGAACCGACGAGCTCCGCGTCCACCCCCGACTGCTCGACCACGTCCTCACGGGTGAGTCGCAGGACGGTGTCGCTGCGGAAATCGTCCGGGGTCGACCCCGGGACACCGTCCCCACCGGGGCGCGGGAGCAGGGCGGTGGTGGACCCGTCCGCGATCGCGGAGTCGAGTGCCTCCAACTCCTCGCGGATCACCTTGAGCGGCAGGTACCGGTCGCGCTGCGCCGTGAGGACATAGCGCAGCCGCTCACGATCCCCGACGCTGAACCGGCGGTACCCGCTGGCGGTCCGCTCGGGGGTGACCAGTCCTTCGTTCTCGAGGAACCGGACCTTCGACACCGTGAGGTCCGGGAACTCCGGACTCAGGAGTGCGATGACGCCGCCGATGGAGAGGTGTCCCTCCTCGGTGGCGCCGTGTCCGGCGGCTGTCACTGCCCGGGCGTACCCGTCAGGAAGACGAGGCGGAACTTGCCGATCTGCACCTCGTCGCCGTTCGACAGCGAGGCGGAGTCCACGGGCTCACGGTTGACGTACGTCCCGTTCAGGGATCCGACGTCGACGACGTTGAAGGTACCGCCCTCGCTCCGGAACTCCGCGTGACGACGACTCACGGTGACGTCATCGAGAAAGATGTCGCTGTCCGGATGACGGCCGGCCGACGTGGTTGCCTGGTCCAGGAGAAAACGGGAGCCCGCGTTGGGCCCTCGCTTGACCACCAGGAGCGCCTGCCCCTCGGGCAGTCCCTCGACACCGGTGACGGTGGGCTCGGACTGAGCCGCCTGCTGATCGGACTCGTTGAGAAGCTCCGCGCGGAACACCGAGGTGGTCTCGGCGGTCGCCTCGGGCATGTTCTTGTTCTCGGTCACGTTCGTCTCTCCTCGTCCGAGCCCGGGCGTGGGGCTCACCATGCGGTGCCTGCGATTCTATGTCGGACCGCCCGGGCGCGGGGCCGGGGGCGGTCCCTACCCCTCAGCCCTCCGTGATCTTGGCGTATCCGTCCGAGTCCAGCGTCTGCTCGAGCTGCGTCTCCAGATCGTCGACGTCCGGGATCTCGAGGACGACGATCCACCCCTCACCGTACGGATCGGAGTTGACCAGCTCGGGAGAGGTCTCGAGGGCGGTGTTGACCTCGACGACCTTCCCGCTGAGCGGCGCGTACAGGTCGGAGACGCTCTTGGGCGACTCGACCTCGCCGAACGGCTCACCCGACTCGGTCTCCCCGCCCACGTCCGGGAGCTGGACGAACACGATGTCCCCCAGCTTGGACTGCGCGTACTCGGTGATGCCGATGCGAACTCGGGTGTCGGACACCCGCTCCACCCACTCGTGCTCGTCGGTGTACCGGAGCTGGTCGGGGATGTTCTGGTCACTCACTGACGTGCCCTTCTCGCGTGGCTCACTTGGCGTGTACATCTGGCGACATTACACACCGCCGGACGGCCCCACTGCAGTAGATCCGGGACGGCGCGGGGGGACGGACCGCGCGATCCTCCAGGCCTGCCACAGGTAGATCGACCCGCTCCAGGAGTAGAGGCCCACACCCCAGTACAGGCACGCCTCTCCGAGGATCAGGAAACCCTCCCCGCCGGGGACTCCCGCGAACCCGGCGAGGAGCAGGGGAAGGGACCAGAACAGCGCGAACGTGGCGGCTTTGCCCAGGTAGGTGACCTCCGGTTCGATCCCTCTCCGGCGGTACACGGGGACGGTCCCCACCAACAGCGCGTCCCTGACCAGGAGGATCGCCACGACCCAGACAGGGATGTACCCGGCGACGGCGAAGGCCACGGGCACAGCGGCCACCAGGATGCGGTCGGCGAGGGGGTCGAGACGCTCGCCCCAGGTGGACCGCATGTTCCACAGTCGTGCGATCTTGCCGTCGAGCCAGTCGGAGACGACCAACGCGCCGAGGAGCCACAGCGCCAGCGGCGGGTCGTCCCAGACCAGGATGCTCACCACGAGCACCGGGATCAGCGCGATGCGCGCCAGCGAGATGACGTTGGGGAGCGTCCAGAATCTGTCGCTGACCTGGGGGTCACGCGGCGGCGGTTCGTACCCGAGACCGGGTGGCACCGCGGCGGAGAGGTGCCCGTCGCGCGGTTGCGGGATGCGCGCACCGAGAACCTTGCCCTCGCCGGTCCGCCATTCGCGCAGATCGGTCTCACGCCTTCCCTCCCGCGCCGCGCTCATCGGAAGGTCGACATCATCCCGGAGAAGACGTTGCCACCCGCCGCCATCGGGTTGTCGTGGACCATGTACGTCCACGTCGAGGTGGGCCGCGCCATCGCGTTGGCCACCAGATCCACCCCCGAATCGGTGAACTCGATCTCGGCGAACGTGGTCTCGGACTCCCGGACCGCGTCCGAGGCGAGGTCCCTGAAGTGATCGATCGCGATCCTGTGGAACTCGTCGAGGGGGTTCTCCCGCCCCAGGGCCCTGAGGTGGATGGACTCGCGGACGTCGTTCATCGTCTCCAGGTGACGGGCCCAGCCCCGGTCGAGGTGCCACAGCATGATGTCCCGGCACCCCTGCACCACGGCGTCACGGCCGTGCGTCTCCACGAGTTCGGCGCTGCGCCCGGGATCGTGCGCGGTGAGTTCCTCGAACGCCTTCTCCGTGACCAACAGGGCCGCCCTACGCTCGGCGAGGATGGCGCGTTGCTCGGCGAGGAGTCGGCTGTACCGCCAGGTGTTGGAGTGGATCGCGAGCATCTGGCCCTCGGTGACACGCTGGGCGTGGTCGACCGCGTCCCGGCCACGGTTGCCCTTGAGCAGCCCGCTGATCCTGTCGTGCGCGGTGGGGATCTTCTCGGGTTCCAGGGCCGAGGTCACGACCGGGTCGTCCATCGCGGCGAAGAACACCGAACTTCCGGGGTCTCCCTGGCGTCCGGCGCGCCCGCGCAGCTGGTTGTCGAGCCTCTCCGTCCGGTGCCGCCCGGTCCCCACCACGTGCAGTCCACCGAGTTCGACGACCTCGTCGCGGCGGGATTCGTCGGACCCACCCAGTCTGATGTCCGTGCCGCGGCCCGCCATCTGGGTGGAGACGGTGACGTTGCCCACGTCCCCCGCCTCGGCGATGATGGCCGCCTCCTCCTCGTCGTTCTTGGCGTTGAGCACCACGCACTCCACGCCCTTCTCGGACAGTCGTGCGGCGAGTTCCTCCGACTCCGCGACGTCGTGGGTACCCACGAGCACCGGCTGGCCGGTCGAGTGGACGGCGGCGATGTGCTCGACGACGGCGCGGGTCTTGCTGTCGACGTCGATATACGTTCGATCGGCCTCGTCGACCCGGACGCAGGGGGTGTTCGGGTCGATCTGGGACACGCCCAGTGAGTAGAACTCGCGCAGCTGCGCCCCGGCCGCGAGGGCCGTTCCCGTCATTCCGCACACGCGGTCGTATCGGCCGATGAACGCCTGGACCGTGATGCTGTCGAGGATCTGACCGGCCTCCGAGACCGCGACCCCCTCCTTGGCCTCGACCGCCGCCTGCAGTCCGTCCGGCCACCGTTGCAGTTCGGCGACGCGACCCCGCGAGGCGTTGATCAGCTGGACCCGCCCGTCACGGACGATGTAGTCCACGTCCCGCCTCAGCAGGAAACAGGCGTGTAGGGCGACATTGACCTGGACCAGCGTCGTGGCGACATGCTCCGCGTCGTAGAGGTCCCCGATCCCCAGTTCGCCCTCGATCGCCTCGGCACCGTCGTCCGTCAGGAAGATGTTGCGCCGCTCGGAGTCGGTCTCGTAGTGACGGCCCGCTCGCAGCTTCCGGACCGCGGAGAGGATCTCCCCCGTGGGCGCCTCGCCGGAGGTGGACCCGGCGAGGACCAGGGGGACCAACGCCTCGTCTACGAGCACCGAGTCCGCCTCGTCGACCAGGGCGACGTCGGTCGTGGGCGCGATGAGGTCCGCCGGATCGGTGACCAGTTGCTCCCGCAGGACGTCGAAACCGATCTCGGAGACGGACCCGTAGGTGATGTCGCAGGCGTAGGCACCGCGACGTTCCTCGCGCGTCGACGACTCGGTGACATGACCCACCGTCAGCCCCAGGAGCTCGAACATCGGCCCCATCCACCGCGCGTCACGGGCCGCGAGGTAGTCGTTGACGGAGATCACGTGGACGGTGTGCCCCTGGAGTGCGTACCCGGCCGCCGCGACCGCACCAGAGAGGGTCTTGCCCTCTCCGGTCGCCATCTCCACCACGTCCCCCGCGAACATCCTCAGTGCGCCCTGGAGCTGGACGTCGAACGGCCTCAGTCCGACGGCCCGGGACGCGGCCTCCCGGGCCAGGGCGAGGAATCGTGCGAGGTCCTCGGGGGACTCGCCGAAGAGCTGCAGATCGTGGGCGGCGTCCGCGAACTCGGTGTCCTCCATTCCCGAGGCCCAGTCGTCGAAGCCGTGGGACGCCTCGACCGCACTCTGCGCGCGCGAGGTGTCCCGGCCCTGGGTGGAGCCCATCAGCTTCCAGAAGCGGTTGGCGAATCCCACGCGTGGAGTCCTTCCCGGTCTACAGAACAGTTGATGCCACCGTACGCAGGGGCTGACGGGGTCGGCGGCGCACCCCGCTGGTCTCTGCGTCAGCGCTCAGGGTCGATCTGTCCGCGCAGCCTGCGCATGGCCTCGGTGGAGAGCATCCGGTCACCGGCGCGTGCGGCCAGGTGCTCGGCCGTGAGGTCGGCGGGACTGGGCGCGTGCACGGTCGACGGAGGCCTCACACCGTGCTCGCGGGCGATGTCGTCGAGCCGCGCGGCCTCCGACACCGCGGCGTCGGCGCGGGTCTCCACCGACTCCACCAGTTCGCGGAACGCGACCGCCCGCTCGACCACCTCGGCCCAGACCTCGTCGATCGCCGCACCCATACCGGTCAGGGTGGTGAACCCGTCACGCGCGGGCGGGACACCCGGCGTCGCCGCCGTCTCCCGCAGCCGGCAGAGGTCTCCGGCGAGCCCCACCACCTCGGTCTCCGCGTCGAACTGCAACCGGATCTCCTCCACCGACCGCCCGCCGCGGACGTAGGCCCGGATGAGTCGGTCGTACAGACCGCCGACCTCCATGAGCAGCGCGGTGTACATCTCGGGGAGTCGGCGGTTGTCCGCCCGGATCCGTGGGAGCGAGGGCAACGACTCCACCACTGCCTGGACACGGTGCGGCAGGACCACCCGCCCCATCTCGCGCTGCCCGTAGGCGGCCGCCACTGTCCCCAGCTCGGTGATGGTCCTGGGCACCATCGGCACCGGCGCCATCGTGGGGGTGGAGGCGAGGGCGTCGAACAGCCGACCCCGGTCGTCGGTGTCCAGATGGACGCCGCGCCTCCGGTCGACCCGGATGTCCTTGATCCGGAACGCGAACACACCCGCGCCTCGGGTGAAACCGGTGCGCAGGACGAGGTACTTCCGGTCGAGGTCTGCCAGGCGCGTGCGCAGCGCCACGCGGAGAACTGACGGGACCGGGGTGCCGAGGATGCGCCTGAGGTCGTGGCGTTGTTCCTCGATGATCCGCACCTGGTGGAAACCGCCGACGGACGGGAAGGGGAGGTTGCGGTGGAGGCGTGCCAGCACCACGTCGACGATCCGCGGTTCGACCAGCCCGCAGGCGACCAGGAGCGCGGCACGGTCGGACAGCTCCGCGACCGGAGCCGCACCGACTCCCCGACACATCCGGTCGACGTCCGACACGATCCCCTCCCGGGCCGTCTGCGGCGTGCGCTCGTCAACCATGCGCCTCTCCTCGCCCCGCGCCCCGTGGGCGCGTCAAGTGTCACGGGTCTGCCTCACCGGTTACAACTGTAGGCTGCGGCCCCGTGTTCCCCGGTGCCACCATCGGGGGGCGCAGGTCACACCGTCAGGATTCGAGGTGCTCTCTCAGTCCGTTGACCGTGTTGTCGACGAGTCCTCTGATCACCCGTCGGCGCAGGAGTCCCGGGATGGGGAGGTTGTGGTGGATGGTGAGCCGGAACGAGACCGAGGTCGACTCCGGGCCGGTTTCCACCAGGTCGTACACCCCCTCCTGCCCGGTCTGCAGGCGGCCTTCGACCATCGACCAGTCCATCCCGTCGTCCCGGTGCTCGTAGGTCAGGGTGTAGGCGTCGGTGCCGACCGTGGCCGACGCCTTGAACCTGGCGGTGGCGGGCAGCCCGTCGTCCTCGTAGACCTCGAGGACCTCGGCTTCGAGGATCTCGGGGACCCACTCCGTCTGACCCTCGAGGTCGCGGATCGTGTCGAGGACCGTGGCCAGTGGCGCGGCGATCTCGACCGTCCGGTGTGCGGTGTCAGTGGGCACCGGAGGCCTCCCCGTAGTAGCCGAGCCGGAGCAGCTCGGTGAGTTCGGCGACCATCGGCATGCGCGGGTTGGTGCGATTGCTCAGGTCCTGGAAGGCGGTCATCGCCAGTCCCGGCAGCGCCTCGAGGAACCTGTCCTCGGCGATGTCGAGTTCCGCGAGCGTACGGGGAATCTCCAGACGGCGCAGGAGCGCGTCGACTCCGTCGAAGAGCCGACGCCGGCTCTCCTCGGGCTCGCGACCGCCGAACACGACGCGGCCGAGCTGGGCGTACTTCTCCGGCGCGATGTAGGCCGAGTACCCCGGTGCCGGCATGAACTTGCTCGGCAGACTCGCGTTGTATCTGAGAGTGTGCGGCAGGAAGATCCCGTTGGCACGACCGTGGGCGATGCCGAACCGGGCGCCGACCGCGTGCGCGAGGGCGTGGTTGACCCCGACGAACGCATTGGAGAACGCGAGGCCGGCGAGGGTGGCGGCGTTGGACATGTCCGTCCGTGCCTCGAGATCGTCCGGGTGGTCATAGGCCCGCGGGAGGGCGTCGAAGATCAGCCGGGCGGCCTGCACGCAGAACGCGTCGGTATAGGGCGAGGCGAAGATCGACGCCGCCGCTTCGAGCGCGTGGGTCAGTGCGTCCACGCCCGTGTCGACCGTGAGGGTGCGGGGCATGGACAGCGTGAGCATGGGATCGACGATCGCCATGTCCGGCACCAGCGAGTAGTCGACCAGGGTCTCCTTGCGGTCGCCCACGGTGATGACCGCGGCGGGCGACACCTCCGATCCCGTCCCGGAAGTCGTCGGGACCGCCACCAGCCGCAGGGTGTGGGGCTCCTGCGGATAGTCCGCCATCCGTTTACGGGGATCGAGGAACGGGAGGGCGAGCTTGTCCAGGGTGACCTCCGGGTGCTCGTAGAAGAGTCGGATCGCCTTGGCCGCGTCTATCACCGAGCCGCCGCCGATCGCGATGAGCAGGTCCGGACCGGCCTCCCGGAGCATGTCGACACCTCGGTGGATGGTGGCCTCGTCCGGCTCCGGTTCCACCTCGCTGAACACCCGCAGCCGCTCCACCCGCAGGTGCCGCCTCACCTCGTCGACCACCCCCCGCTGCTCGCTGAGCACATCGGTGACCACCACCACGCTGGTGCACGGCACCTCGCGAAGGTTCTCGAGCGCACCCGCGTTGAAGAACGTGTTCGCCGGGACACGGAACCACTGGGGCGGGGTGCGTCGGTGGGAGACGGTCTTGATGTTGAGCAGCTGCATGTAATTGACGTTCTCCGTCGTGCTCGAGCCTCCCCACGTGCCGCACCCCAGGGAGAAGGTGGGGGTCAGGTTGTTGTAGATACCTCCGAGCGCGCCGACCGCGGTGGGGGCGTTGACGAGGATCCGCCCGGTACGGACGGCCAGCCCGTACGCGTCGATGACATCGGAGTCCCGCGCGTAGATCGCCGAGGTGTGCCCGAGTCCCCCGTGCTCGGTCACGAGCACGGCGGCGTCGATGCCGTGGGCCGAGTCCGGAGACCTGACGAGACCCAGTACCGGCATGAGCTTCTCCTGCACCAACGGGTGGGCGGCGAGTGCCTCCAGATCCGATGGCAGTTCCGCCAGCAGGATCTTGACTGCGGGATCAACTGTGATGCCCGCGCGCGCGGCCAACTCGGGCGCCTGCTGGCCCAACGCCTCCACGTTCACCCTGTCGCCGCACCCGAAGGCGAAGTCCGCCAGTGCCCTGGCCTCCTCGTCCGAGAGAAGGTGCGCGCCCATCCGCCGGAACTCGGCCACCGTCTCGTCATAGATCGGCTCGTCGATGATGCAGGTCTGTTCGGCGGGGCAGATGACGGACGCGTCGAACGTCTTGGAGATGAGGATGTCAACGACGGCGCCCTTGATGTCTGCCGTCCGGTGCAGGTAGATGGGCGCGTTCCCGGGCCCCACCCCCAGCGCGGGTTTACCGGCAGAGTTGGCGAGGGCGACGATCTTCTGCCCACCGGTCACCCAGATGAAGTCGATCCCGGGGTGCGTGAACAGGTAGTGCGTGACCTCGTGCGCGGCATCGGGGAGCACCTGGAGTGCGCCCGGCGGCATTCCGGCTGCCTCCGCCGCCTCGCGCAGGATCTCCACGGTCCGCTCACACGACCGCACGGCCATCGGCGACGGGCGGAAGATGACCGCGTTGCGGGTCTTGGCCGCGACGATCGCCTTGTAGAGGACGGTCGAGGTCGGATTGGTGACCGGCGTGATCGCCAGGACAACCCCGATCGGCTCGGCGACGAGCTCGATGTTGCGGGAGATGTCCTCCTCGATCACTCCGACGGATCTCTTGTCCCGGAGGTAGTCGTAGAGGAACTCGGTGGCCACGTAGTTCTTGACCACCTTGTCCTCGAACACCCCGAAACCGGTCTCCTCGATCGCGGTGGCGGCGAGCTCCCCTGCCGCCCGGATACCCGCCCGCGACATCGCCTCGACGATGGTGTCGACCTGCCGCTGGTCGAGGGCACGGAACGCCTCGGCCGCCGCGACGGCGTCGGCGACGGCGGCGTCGACCGCTGGACGATCGACGCCCGCCCAGTCCCCGGAGTCCGGGACAGGATCGCGAGTCACCTCGGGCATGAAGCCTCCTCATGGCGGCGACGACCGACTGACCCTACGGCCGCCTCGGTGACCCGACCGTACTCTCAGGTGAGCTACATCACGGCGCTATCAGCAGATAGCCCCTCGTGCGGGCGTCCGGGCAGCACTGCCACGCCACGAGCAGCCGCCGCCGTGCCCACCGGGCTGGACTCGCTCGGAGGTGAGACGCCGGACGTCCCGCCTCGCGGCACTAGGTCTCGCGCGGATCCCCGGCCCGCATCGGCACCCGGACGTCTCCCCCGGACTCCTCGGTGATCCGTCGCCCCATCTAGACACCGGCGTGCTGCCCCGAGGCGAGAAATGAGACAGGGCGGTCTCCCTCGTGGAAGACCGCCCTGCTCGTGTGTTGTGTCGGGCTGACAGGATTCGAACCTGCGACCCCTTGACCCCCAGTCAAGTGCGCTACCAAGCTGCGCCACAGCCCGCCCGCCACCGCGTCTCGCGCGGCGACTGGATCAGACTAGCGCACGCCTGTAGGAGCGCTCCAATCGCCTGGTCACTTGCGCTGTCGACGCTCCTTGACGCGCACGTTCACCCGGACCGGAGAGCCGTCGAAGCCGAAGGTCTCGCGCAGCCGCCGCTCCAGGAATCGCCGGTAACCCGCCTCCAGGAATCCGGTGGAGAAGAACACGAACGTGGGGGGCCGGGTGGTGGCCTGGGTGCAGAAGCGGATCCGCGGCAGCTTCCCGCCCCGCATCGGCGGCGGGGTGGCGGCCACGACCTCGCTCATCCACGTGTTGAGGGGCCCCGTGGGGATGCGCTTGTCCCAGGAGTCGAGTGCACCCTCCATCGCCGGCACCAACTTGGCCAGGGCGCGGCCCGTGGTGGCCGAGATGTTCACCCGGTAGGCCCACGTGAGGATCTTGGACAGCTCCCTGTCGATCTCCTTGTCCAGGTCGTACCGGCGGTCCTCGTCCACCAGGTCCCACTTGTTGAAGGCGATCACCAGTGCCCGACCGGCGTCGGCGACCATGGAGATGACCCGCAGGTCCTGTTCCGTGATCGGTTCCGAGGCGTCCAGCAGCAGCACCACGACCTCGGCGGCCTCGATGGCACCGCGGGTGCGGAGCGAGGCGTAGTACTCGTGCCCGTACGCCTGGTTGACCTTCCGCCGCAGACCGGCGGTGTCGACGAAGCGCCACGTCTTGCCGCCGAGTTCGACGAACGAGTCCACGGGATCGACGGTGGTGCCGGCGACGTTGTCGACCACCGACCGCTCCTCGCCGGTGAGCTTGTTGAGCAGGCTCGACTTGCCGACGTTGGGTTTGCCGACCAGCGCCACGCGCCGGGGCGCGTTGGTCGCCTCACGCATCCGGGCCTTGGAGGGCAGCTGGCGCAGGATCTCGTCGAGCAGGTCGGCGGTGCCGCGGCCGTGCGCGGCGGAGATGGCATAGGGCTGGTCGAGGCCCAGCCCCCAGAACTCCGCCGACTGCAGCTCGGCCTTCTCACTGTCCACCTTGTTGACCGCCAGGATCACCGGGGTGTCCGAGCGGCGCAGGCTCTTGGCCACGGTCTCGTCCGCGGAGGTGATCCCCACGTTCCCGTCGCACACCAGGACGATGAGGTCGGCGGTGCCCATGGCGATCTCGGCCTGCTGCGCGATGGAGCGGTGCATGCCCTTGGCGTCCTGCTCCCACCCGCCGGTGTCCTGAACCATGAAAGTGCGGCCGTTCCACAGGGCCTCGTAGGAGACGCGGTCCCGGGTCACTCCGGGGACATCCTCCACCACGGCTTCGCGACGGCCGATGATCCGATTGACCAGGGTGGACTTGCCCACGTTGGGGCGCCCCACGATGGCGACGGTGGGCAGGATCTCCACCCCGTCGACCTCGGCGCCGATCTCGTCGGCCCACTCCTCGGCCACGGCGTCCCAGTCCGTGTCGTCGTTCCAGGCGTCCTCGACGGTCTCCTCGACCGGGCCCGTGGGGAGGTCGAAGTCCTCGTTGCTGCTCACTGTGTGTTCCCTTCTGCGGCGTCGCCGTGCGACGCGTCGGCGCCCTCCGCGAGTGCGACCAACCGGTCGAGCACCTCGTCGAGGGTGAGGTCTGAGGTGTCGATGACGATCGCGTCCTCGGCGGGCCGGAGCGGGCTCGCCGCGCGGGTGGAGTCCTTGCGGTCACGCTCGATCACCGCGGCGAGCACCTCGTCGTAGTCGGCGTCACGTCCGGCCGCGAGGTCCTGCTCGGTCCGGCGACGGGCCCGGATCTCCGGGCTCGCGGTGAGGTACACCTTCACCTCGGCGTCGGGGAGCACCACCGTGCCGATGTCGCGGCCCTCGAGGACGACGGTGCCGCCCCCGGAGGCCAGCCGACGCTGGAGCCCGACCAGATTGGCCCGGACCTCCGGTACGGCGGAGACCGCCGAGACGCCCGCGGTGACGCGGGCGGTGCGGATCTCGTCGCTCACGTCCTCGCCGGCGAGCAGGATCCGCTCGGATCCCGCATCGGTGCCGATCTCCATCGGCAGATCGGCGGACGCGGCGATCACCGCGGCGGCGTCCTCCGGGTCGATCCCGGCGCGCAACACCTGCAGCGTCGCCACCCGGTACATCGCACCGGTGTCGAGGTACGCCCCGCCGAGCCGCTCGGCGAGCGTCCGGGCGAGGGTCGACTTACCGGTGCCGGCGGGACCGTCGATCGCGATCCGTCGCCGCGGGACGCCGGTGGGTCCGGCCTGCGCGCTCACAGGCCCACCGCGGCGTAGAGATCCGAGACCTCTTTGCGGTTGAGCTTGCGGAAGCTCCCCGCGCGCTGGTCGCCCAGTGCCACGGCGCCGAAGCGGATCCGCACCAGCGACTCGACGGGATACCCGACCTCGTCGAGAAGTCGGCGGACGATGTGCTTGCGCCCCTCGTGGAGCACGACCTTGACCAGCGAGCGTCCCTCGTGGACGTCGACGATCGCGAACTGGTCGACCTTGGCCGGGCCGTCCTCGAGCTCCACACCGTCGCGGAGCTTCTTGCCGACGCCCTTGCCGACGACTCCCGTCACGGTGGCCATGTAGGTCTTGGACACCTCGTAGGACGGGTGCATCAGCCGGTGCGAGAGCTCGCCGTCGTTCGTCACCAACAGCAGCCCCTCGGTGTCGGCGTCCAGGCGGCCTACGTGGAAGAGCCGCTGTCCGGCGTCGACGCGGTCGGCGACCAGGTCGCCCACGCAGGGCCGGCCCATCTCGTCGGACATGGTGGTGTGGTACCCGCGGGGCTTGTTGAGCGCCAGGTAGACCAGGTCGTCGTCGAGGACGATCCGGGTGCCGTCCACGCGGATCACCGCGGTGGTGGGATCGACCTTGACGCCCATCTCGCGCACGATCTTCCCGTTGACCTCCACCCGCCCGCGGGCGATGAGGTCCTCCGAGGCCCTGCGGGAGGCGATCCCGGCCTGCGCCAGGATCTTCTGGAGGCGGACCGGTGAGCCGTCTCGGCCAGCGGACTCAGTCATGAGTGCGTCACATCTCTTCGTTCTGGTGTTCATGGGCGGGGTCGGGCGCAGCGGTCCTGCGCCGCCCCAGGGGTATCCGCGGGTCCTCCGCGGGATCGTCGCTCATCTCGTCGACCAGGTCGACATCCGGCAGCAACGGGGCGATGTCCGGGAGCTCGTCGAGCGACGTCAGTCCCAATCTTTCCAGAAATAGCTCCGTGGTCCTATACAGGATGCCCCCGGTGTCCGCGTCGGTGCCGCATTCCACGGCCAGACCGCGGGCCACGAGGGTCCGCATCACGCCGTCCACGTTGACCCCGCGGACGGCCGCCACGCGCGCCCGGGTGACGGGTTGGCGGTACGCGATCACCGCCAGGGTCTCCAGCGCCGCACGGGTGAGGGTGGACCGGGTGCCGTCGGTGAGTAGGCGCTCCACGTACGGTGCGTACTCTCGACGGGTGTAGAGACGCCAGCCCTCGTCGGTCCGCCTCAGGTCGATCCCGCTGCCCACCGCCGTGAGGTCATCCCGCCACCCACGCATCTCGGCCGCCACCTCCGCGGGCGTCGAGCCCGCCGCGGCTGCCAGCGACCCCTCGGCGGTCGGCTGGTCCACGACCAGCAGAAGCGCCTCGAGTCGGGCACGCAGCGGCGGGGCCCCGGGCTCGTCGAGCTCGTCGTCGTCGTCACCGTTCGGTCCCACCGCACGCACGTCGTCGTCCTCCGTCACGTCCATTCGTCCCTCCCGCGCGTCACCTCAGCCGCCTCCTCGCCCGTCCAACTCACCAACAGGTCACCGAGCGCCTCGTCCTGGGCGAGCGCCACGGCGCGCGCCCTGTACAACTCCAACAGGGCGAGGAACCTGGCGACGACGACGAGGGATTCGCCGCACCCGGAGACCAGCTCCCGGAAGTCGACCCATTGGTCCCGGCCCCGGAACTTCAGTAACTCCAGGACGCGGGCGGCCTGCTCGGGGACGGACACGGCCGGGGTGTGGACGTGCGAGACCCCCACCTCCTCCACCGGCCGGGGTCGGAACGCCACGGCGGCGATGGTGGCGAACTGCTCGACGTCGACGCCCAGCTCCACCTCGGGCAGCAGGTCCAGGAACTCGTCGTCCGGACCCGCCGTCCGCGGGTGGGAGTGACGGGCGGTCCTGTCGAGCTCGGCGAACAACTCGGCCACCTGCCGGAACGCCCGGAACTGCAGGAGACGGGCGAAGAGCAGGTCCCGAGCCTGGAGCAGCGCCAGATCCTCCAGGTCCTGGACCTCACCGGACGGCACGAGGCGTGCGGTCTTGAGGTCGAGCAGCGTGGCCGCCACCACCAGGAACTCGGTGACCTCCTCGAGGCCCGCCTCCCGACCCAGCTCGCGGGCGTGCGCGATGAACTCGTCGGTGACCGAGTGGATGGCGACCTCGGTCACGTCGAGACGGCGCGAGTCGATCAACTTCAGGAGAAGGTCGAACGGGCCGGTGAAGTTGGTCAGGTGGACGGTGAACGCGCGCGGGTCTTCGACCTCGGTGGCATCAACCTGGGCGGCGTCTACCTCGCCGGGTCCCTCCCCCGGCGGGTGCCCGACCCCGGTCACCGGACCGCTCACCTGCCGCGCTGGATGACCTCGCGAGCCAGCGCCCGGTAGGCCTGCGCACCTGCAGATCTGGGCGCCCACGTGGTGATGGGTTCGCCGGCGACGGTGGTCTCCGGGAAGCGGACCGTACGGGTGACGAGGGTGTCGAAGACCTGGTCACCGAACACCTCGACGACGCGGCCGAGGACGTCGCGGGCGTGGACCGTCCGGCGGTCGAACATCGTGATCAGGATCCCGGTCAGGTGCAGACGCGGGTTGATCCGGTCGCGGACCTTGTCGATGGTGTCCGTCAACAGGGCGAGCCCACGCAGCGAGAAGTACTCGCACTCCATCGGGATCAACACGCCGTCCGAACAGGCCAGTGCGTTGACGGTGAGCAGCCCCAGTGACGGCTGGCAGTCGATCAGGACGTAGTCGTAGCGGTCGAGCACCGGGTACAGCGCACGGCCCAGCGCCTGTTCGCGCCCCACCTCGTTGACCAGCTGGATCTCCGCGGCGGACAGGTCGATGTTGGCGGGGATGAGGTCCACCCCCTCCACCCGGGTGCGGACCAGCACCTCCTCCGTCGACACGGTGGTGTCCACCAGGAGGTTGTAGACCGTCAGGTCGAGTTGGTGGTGCGGGATGCCCAGGCCCGCGGACAGCGCGCCCTGGGGGTCGAGGTCCACCACGAGGACCCGGCGGCCGTACTCCGCGAGGGCGGCGGCCAGGTTGATCGTGCTGGTGGTCTTGCCGACCCCGCCCTTCTGGTTGCACATCGAGAGCACCATGGCGGGGCCGTGGGAGGTCAGCGGCTGCGGTTCGGGGATGGCCGAGAAGCCCTCGCCCGCCGCCGGGTCGTCGGCGCCGAGGAGTTCCGCGCGGGAGAACAGTGCGGGATCCATCGTCCCAGAGTCCTGCGCCACCCGCGTCTCCTCTCGCTTCGTCGTCACCTGCGCTCAGGCCGGTCCCCGGTCACGTTACCGTGCCCGGGGGTGGCACTCGGCCCAGACCTCGCGGAGCGTGTCGACGGTGACGAGGGTGTAGACCTGCGTCGTGGTGACCGAGGCGTGCCCCAACAGCTCCTGGACCACCCGTATGTCCGCCCCGCCGTCCAACAGGTGGGTCGCGAAGGAGTGTCGGAAGGAGTGCGGCGAGACGTCGGGGCCGACCGCCGCCCGCTCCGCGGACACCGACACCACGTTCCACAGGGACTGCCGGGTGATGCGGCCGCCCCGGGCGTTGAGGAACAGCGCCGGGCCGCCTCGGACCGCCAGTGCGGGACGGGCACGCACCAGGTAGGCGCCGACCGCATCGCAGGCAGGACGCCCCACCGGGACCACCCGCTCCTTGCCCCCCTTCCCGCGCAGGATCACCGTGCCCCCGCCGGGGAGGTCGAGACCGTCGAGGTCGTCCACGTCGAGACCCACGAGCTCGGCCGCCCGCGCGCCGGTCGCGTAGAGGAGTTCGAGCATCGCCCGGTCCCGTAATCGCGCGGGGTCGGTGTCCACCTCGGTCCCGCCGGCGGCCTCGATCACCGCGATGATCCGGTCCACGGGTAGCGCCTTGGGCAGCCGTCGTGGTGGCCGCGGCGGGGTCACGGCCGCCGCGGCGTCGACACGGGTCACCCCGTCCCTGGTGGCGAACCGGTGCAGTCCCCGGACCGCAGCCAGGGCACGGGCGACCGAACTGGGCGCGAGCGCCCTCCTACCAGCGTCCGGATCCGCGGTGGCGAGCCGCGCCCGGAACTCCTCGACATGGGACTCGGTCACCGCCCCGAGGTCCCCGACGCCCGACTCCGCGAGGTACAGCCGGTATTTCTCGAGGTCACGACGGTAGGCGGCCAGGGTGTGGGCGGAGGCCCCCTGTTCGACGGCGAGGTGGTCGAGGTATCCGCGGATCTGGACCGCGGCGCCGTCCGACCGGGTCATCGCGGTACGGCCGGCGTCATCGGGGGACGCCCCGTCAGCGCCCGGCGATCGACGCGCGCGCGGCGAGGATCCCGGCCACTGCGATGCCGTTGACGATGCGCCCGTCCAGGACCGCGTCCACGGCCTCGGAGAACGGCATCCGGGCCACCTCCATGTCCGCCTCCTCGTGCCGGGCCTCCGGCCGGGTCACCTCACGCAGGTCCCTGGCCAGGAACACGTGGACGCGTTCGGTACAGAACCCCGGTGACGGAACGATCGAGATCACCGGTTCCCAGGATCTCGCCTCCAGACCGGTCTCCTCGACCAGTTCGCGCTGCGCGGTCTCCACCGGCCGTTCGCCGTCGACGTCGCACAGCCCGGCCGGCAGCTCCCAGAGCCGCTCCCCCACCGCGTGGCGGTACTGGCGGACGAGCGTCACCTGATCGGAGTCATCGAGCGCGATCACCGCGACCGCGTCGTCGTGACCGCAGATCTCACGGTCGGCGGTGCCCCCGCCCGGCATCGTGAGGGTGTCCACCCGCAGCCGGACGATCCGGCCGTCGAAGACCTCCCGACTGGCGACGGTGCGGTACTCGTGCGACCCGGGGGCACCGGAATCCGACACCGGCGATCAGCTCCCGCCCGAGCGGACGTCGGAGGTCAGCCCGGCGGCGACGTCATCGGCGCGCACGCTGGACGTCTCGGCGTCCGGCGCGGCGACTGTCGCGTGAGCGGACTCCCCCGACTGATCGGCCCGCCACGGCTCGACCGGCAGCCGCATCTCGTTCTCGTAGTCCAGGGCCGCCTTGATGAACGCGGCGAACAGCGGGTGGGGGCGTGTCGGCCGCGATTTGTACTCGGGGTGGGCCTGGGTGGCCACGAAGAAGGGGTGCTGCTCCGGCGGGTACTCGACGAACTCCACCAGGTGACCGTCGGGCGAGGTGCCGGAGAACCGCAGACCGGACTCGGCGATCTTGTCGCGGTAGGCGTTGTTGACCTCGAACCTGTGCCGGTGCCGTTCCGAGATCTCCGTGGCGCCGTACGCCTCCGCCACCAGCGAGCCCTTGGTGAGCACCGCCGGGTACGCACCCAGGCGCATCGTCCCGCCGAGATCGGCGTTGCCGGCCACCGCGTCGACCTGGTCCGCCATCGTGGAGATCACCGGATGCTCGGTGTCCGGCTCGAACTCACTGGACGAGGCCCCGTCGAGCCCGACCGACCGGGCCGCCTCGATGACCGAACACTGCAGGCCCAGACACAGTCCGAGCAACGGGATGCGGTTCTTCCGCGACCACGAGATGGCGCCCAGCTTGCCCTCGATCCCACGGATACCGAAACCGCCGGGGATCAGCATGCCGTCGACGCCCCGGAGGGCCTCCCGCGCGCCGGCCTCGGTGGCACAGGCATCGGACTCCACCCACCGGATGTTGACCCTCGCCCGGTGGGCGAACCCGCCTGCGCGCAGGGCCTCGGTCACCGACAGATAGGCGTCGGGCAGGTCGATGTACTTGCCCACCAGGGCGATCTCGACCTCCTCGCGCGGTTCGTGGACTCGCTTGAGGAGTTCACCCCACACGGTCCAGTCGACGTCCCGGAAGGGCAGGTTGAGCTTGCGGATGACGTGGGTGTCGAGATGCTCACCGAAGAGCACCTTCGGGATGTCGTAGATGCTCGGGGCGTCGGGGGTGGAGACCACGCCCTCGAGGTCCACGTCGCACATGAGCGCGATCTTGGACTTGAGCCCGTCCGGCACCTCGCGGTCGCACCGCAGGACGAGGCCGTCCGGGACGATACCGATGGACCGCAGCGCCGCCACGGAGTGCTGGGTGGGCTTGGTCTTGAGCTCACCCGACGGTGCGAGGTACGGGACCAGTGAGACGTGGAGGAAGAAGATGTTCTCGCGTCCGACCTCGTGGCGGACCTGCCGGCAGGCCTCCAGGAAGGGCTGGGACTCGATGTCGCCGACCGTGCCACCGACCTCGGTGATCACCACGTCGGGGCGGCGGCCCTGCTCATCGGGCGCGCCCATCGCGATGATGCGTTCCTTGATCGCGTCGGTGATGTGCGGGATCACCTGGACGGTGTCCCCGAGGTACTCGCCGCGACGCTCCTTGGCGATGACGGCCGAGTACACCTGGCCGGTCGTGACGTTGGCGTTGGCGCTCAGGTCGCGGTCGAGGAAGCGCTCGTAGTGCCCCAGGTCGAGGTCGGCCTCCGCACCGTCCTCGGTGACGAACACCTCCCCGTGCTGGAACGGGTTCATCGTCCCCGGGTCCACGTTGATGTACGGGTCCAGCTTCTGCATGGTCACGCGGAGTCCGCGCGCGGTCAGAAGCTGCCCCAGGCTGGAGGCGGTGAGCCCCTTACCCAGCGACGACGCCACGCCACCGGTGACGAAGATGTGCTTGGTCGCGGACCGCGATGCGGCTCGGTTCAGTGCCAAGGGGACTCCCGTGTCCAGACGCCGGAATGGATGAATGCTGGTGTGGCTCCGGTGCACCCCACGGGGCTTCAGGCTATCACCGAGCGGGCGCGGTGGGGAGCGACGGCACCGCCGCGGTCGCATCCGGGCGCAGCCCGTAGTGTCCCTGCCCCCGCGCGAGCTGCTCCGCCAGCGCGAGCCCCGTGGCCAGCCGGCCGGAGTCCGAGCCCGCGGAGTCGACGGTCGAGACACCGTCCTCGCCGGAGGAGCGCAGCACGGTGACCGCGTCGTACCCCTGAGCGCCCGTGAGTTCGGCCGACACGACCGCTCCCGCGCCCTCGCGGTCCAGGGTCCGCGCGAACGAGGCCACCCGGACCGCGGTCGACTCGGCCTCGCCGGGGCCTGTGACGACCAGCGCCAGCTGACCTGGTCTCAGGGTGCCGGGTTCGAACTCGACGAGTCCCGCGTCCGACAGGGTGGTGAGGACCGTCTCGCGGTCGTCGTCGTCGAGGTGTGGTTCCGCGTCCTCGGTCCGCAGCAACCCGGCACGGCCCACGGCGGTGCCCAGTTGGGTCCCCAGGTCCGCATCGGTGGCCGGTGCGTCTCCGATCGGCAGGTTGGCCACGAGTGCCTGGACCTCGGCGTCGGCATCCGGGTCGACGGCCTTGTCGGTGAGTGTCACCCGTCCTGCGGCGATGCCGCCGGCCGCACCGATGACGTCGACGGCGGCGCTGACGTCCTCGTCGGACGCCCCGGGGGCCACCACGACCAGCACGGGGCGATCCTCGAGGGTGCCGTCCAGTACCGGCCGGGCGAGCTCACCGGCCATGTCGTCGAGCCGGTCGACGGCGAGTCGCCGTTCGGCCGACTCGGCCCGGGTCGACTCGAGTTGCGCCGCCGTCGTCTCCTCGCGGTCGACCACCGCGTCCCGGATCGACGTCGCCACGGACGTCGACCCCAGGACCACCCCCAGCCCCAGGGCCAGGAACACGGCGACCAGCGTGAGAACGTGGCGACGCAGAGAGATCAACGGACGAGCCCCTGGACCCAGAGGGCGAAGGTGTTCCATACGTCGATGGCCCAGATGAGCAGGTCCTGGGCGGAGTCGCGGGCGACCACCACCGCGGCCACCGCGATGAGCGCCGCGAGCACCACGAGGGCCAGCCCGATCCCGGCACCTCGCGAGCGGTACAGAGTCGCACACGCGTCGGCGTGGACGAGGCGGGACGACACGGCGGTGTCGACCATGGTCGACGACGGTGCGGAGGAGGCGCCGAACGCGTTCTCGAGTCCGCGGTCGTCGCCGGTCACCACGATCATCTCGGCTCCGCCGTGGAAGGCCAGCAGCAGGGCCATGTCGCGTGCGGTCGCCGCGGCGGGGAACGTGGTGGCCCCCACGCCCAGCTCCGTGACCCGCTCGAGCCCCTCGGCCCTGCCGTCGCGATCCGCCGGCACGACCAGGACCGCGCCGTCCGTGAGCACCTCGTCGGAGACCCCGGTGGGGGTCGCGACCACGACGTCGGCGGAGATCCGGGCCGCACGCAGCAGTTCGGCCCCCCCGTCCACACCCACGACCAGCGGTCGGTACTCCTTCATGAAGGGCTTGAGATCGGAGAGCTGCGCCTCCGAGGCCCGGTCCCCGGTCACCACCACCACGTGGCGACCGGTGAAGTCCACGTCGATCCCGGGAAGGCCCTCGCCGTCGAGGAGCAACTGGTGCTCGAGGCTGAGGAACTCCGTGGCGTTGGCCAGGTGCGCCAGCGCGGACTCGACGTACCCGTTCTCCGCGGCGTGGACCTCGGAGAGGAGGGTCTCGGGGCCGACCTCACGGCCGGTGGCCAGCTGGCCCTCGGTCTTGACCGAGTAGACCACGCCCTCGTCGATGCGGACCCGGGTCCCGTCCTCGACCTCGGCGAGGTCCGCGTCCTCGATGACGGGGATGGTCGACGAGGCGAGGATCCGGAACGCGGCACGGGGCAGCATCTCCTCACCGGGGCGCGGCACGTGGACGACGGCGGCGACATCGGCCTCGACGACGGCGCGGGCGGTGGCCGCCGACGTCCGGTTGAGGTCGAGCACGGCGACGTCCTTGGAGCCGAGCTTGCGGGGGACCGGTGATCCCGCCCGGACCTGGCGGACGGTACCGACCACACCGGCGAGATCGTTGGAGCGGCGATTGAGCAGACCCGTCATCTTCATGTGCCCGAGTATCACGCGTGTGATTCGAGTGACGAGGGAGGTCGGTTCGGCGTGTCGGATTAACGGTCGACTTGAGCTTGAGACTTCTCCGACTGCGCCTTGCCGAGGAGCTCCTCAGCATGCGCGAGACCGGTGTCGGTGTCCTCCATCCCGGCGAGCATCCGCGCGAGTTCGATGACCCTGTCCGAGTCGTCGACCGCGCGCACACCGGACACGACACCGTCCCCACCCGTGGAGTCCGCGGCCTTGTGGATCACGAGGTGCGTGTCCGCGTACGCGGCGACCTGCGCGAGGTGGGTCACGGCGATCACCTGGTGGGTCCTGGCCAACCTGGCCAGACGCTTGCCGATGCTCAGCGCGGCGCGTCCACCCACTCCTGCGTCCACCTCGTCGAACACCAACGTCCCGCCACCGGAACGTTCCGCCAGGACGACCTCCAGGGCCAGCATCACCCTGGACAGCTCGCCGCCGGAGGCGCCCCGGCCCAACGGGACGACCCCCGACGGCCCGTCGAGAGCCAGTTCCACGTCGTCCAGGCCGGACTCCGTCGCGGCGCCGAGGCCGTCCCCGGCAGGGGTGACCCTGACGACCAGCCCGGCTCCGCCCATGGACAGCTCGGCCAGCTCCGAGGTGACGCGTCGTGCCAGGTCCTCCCCCGCCGCCCTGCGGATGGCGGTGAGCTCGGCCCCCCGCTCCTCCAGCTCGAGGGCGAGCCTCGCGACCGTGGCCGTGAGGTCGGCCACAGCGGAGTCGGAGGTGTCCACCTCGGACAGGCGGATGCGCGCCTTCGCGGCCCACTCGATCACGTCGTCCACGTCGGTCCCGTACTTCCGGGTGAGCGCCCTGAGATCATGCCGTCTCTCGAGTGCCGCATCGAGGTCGGCCGCGTCCACCGGGAGTTCGGCCAGGTAGAGGCCGAGCTCGGTCGCGGCGTCCCCCAGCGCGGCGACGGCCTGGTCGATACTCGTGGCGATGGGATCCAGGGCGGGGTCCCCCGCCCCCGCGAGCCGCTGCCGCAATTGATCCAGGACGTTGACGACCGGCTCCGCGGTCTCTCCGTCTCCCGTCAGGGTCTCGTGCGCCTGCCCGGCCACCTCACGCAACTCCTCCGAGTCGGTGAGACGCCGGATGACCGCGTCGAGCTCGGCCTCCTCCCCCGGTCTGGGGTCCAGGGCGTCGATCTCGTCGAGCCCGTGGCGCAGCAGGTCGGCCTCGCGGGCCAGCTCGCGGGCGCGCCCCGTGCGCTCTGCCAGCGACCTCTCGGCCTCACGCCACCGGTGGAAGGTCTCCCGGTACGCCCTGAGTGCGACCCGCGCCCGCTCGCCCCCGTGGGAGTCGACCGCCTCGCGCTGCCGGTCAGGACGCAGGAGCCGGAGCTGGTCGTTCTGGCCGTGGACCGCGAGTACCGGGGAACAGAACCGGGCCAGGGTGCCGGCGGGCACCGACCGACCACCCAACCGGGCCCGGGAGCGTCCGTCGGCGCCGACCCGGCGGGCCGCGATCACCGTCCCGTCCTCGTCGAGCTCAACGTCCGCCTCCTCGAGGAGTCTGTCGAGCTGGTCTCTGTCCTCGGAAGCCATCGTCGCCGCGGCGGCCAGGTCGAACCGCCCCTCCACCACGGCCTTGT
>NZ_JAALEA010000409.1 GCF_014145145.1 Dietzia cercidiphylli | reverse complement strand
GACGCACCTCGAGGGCCACCGTCGGTCCGTACTTGCGGCTCATCCGGGCCGCGGTGCGACCCATCCGGGCCCAGTCGATCGCCATGTCCGCCAGGGTAACGGCATCTAGGATCCCGGTTCATGGACATGCTCTTGGCGGTGGTGTGGTCGGACGACCCGGAACGTGCCGGGCCCGACGCCTCCCGGCTGCGGTCGGACATCGCCCGGGCGGTGGACGGCCCGCTCGCCGACCTCGGGGTGACCGAGTACGTGGTGAACGTCCGCGACGAGGCG
>NZ_JAALEA010000408.1 GCF_014145145.1 Dietzia cercidiphylli | reverse complement strand
TCCCGGATGCGCCACCGACCACCACCGCGTGCCGCCTCCCGGTCGTGTCGTCTGCCATTTCCGCCTCCGTCCGGGATGGGGCCCTGGGCGGGGTGCCCCGTCGGCGCGCGCGGGACGCTGTTGACGCCCGTCAATCCCTGGTCATAATCTAGGACCGCAATGTGATTCGCGCCATAGCTTCCCGGCGCGGCGGTCCCCGGCCCGAAGAGGTTTCCATGACACCCGTCCCCACTGTCGCCGTCATCGGCGCGGGCATCAGCGGTCTCACCACCCTCAAGATGCTCGACGACTACGGCATCGAGGCGGTGGGCTTCGAGGCCTCCGACCGGATCGGCGGGAACTGGGCGTTCGACAATCCCAACGGGAGCTCGAGCGCGTACCGGTCGCTGCACATCGACACCTCCAAGCACCAGCTGAGCTTCCGGGACTTCCCCATGCCCGAGGAGTTCCCGGACTTCCCGCACCACTCGCAGATCAAGCAGTACCTCGACGACTACGCCGAGGCCTTCGACCTGCTGCGCCGCATCGAGTTCGAGAACCGGGTCCTGCACGCCGAACGGCTCGAGGGCGGCGGCTGGGAGCTGACCACCGAACGCACCGGCACCCGCCGCTTCGACGCGCTGGTGGTGGGCAACGGACACCACTGGGACCCGCGGTTCGGCGACTTCCCGGGTGAGTTCACCGGCGAGATGATCCACTCGCACGCCTACGTCGACCCGTGGGACCCGCTCGAGTTGCTGGACAAGCGCATCCTCGTGGTGGGCCTGGGCAACAGCGCCGCCGACATCGCGGTCGAGCTGTCCTCCAAGGTGATGCGGAACGAGGTGGTGATCTCCACCCGGTCGGGCGCGTGGATCGTCCCGAAGTACATCGCCGGCAAACCGGCCGACAAGTACTTCGCCACGTTCCCGTTCCTGCCCTACTCGTGGCAGCGCAAGGCCATCCAGGCCATGCAACCGATGTCCGCGGGCCGGCCGGAGTCCTACGGACTGCCCACGCCCAACCACAAGTTCTTCGAGGCGCACCCCACCCAGTCCGTCGAGTTGCCGCTCCGACTCGGCTCGGGGGACATCACGGCCAAGGGCAACATCGCCCGGTTCGAGGGGCGGACCGTGCACTTCGAGGACGGCACGGCGCAGGAGTTCGACGTCGTCATCCAGGCCACCGGCTACAACACCTCGTTCCCCTTCTTCGACCCCGAGTTCCTCAGCGCCGACGCCCACAACCACGTGCCGCTCTACAAGCGGATGTTCTCCCCGGGCATCGACGACCTCGTGATGGTCGGATTCGCCCAGTCCACGCCCACGCTGTTCCCGTTCGTCGAGGCCCAGGCCCGGCTGGCGGCCGCGTGGGCGGCGGGCCTGTACCGGACGCCGGACCGGGGGGAGATGGAGCAGGTCATCGTGGCCGACGAGAAGAAGTACATCGGGCACATGCTCGACACCCCGCGGCACCAACAACAGGTGGACTACTTCCTCTACGAGCACGACCTGCGGACCCGGGAGATCCCGGAGGGCCGCGAGCGCGCGGCCCGCTCCGGCGGGATGATCCGGACGGCGGCGCCCGCGTGAGCGGGAACGGCACCTCCGGCGAGGGCACCAACGGCTCTCCCCGGGGCGATCGACGCCGCGAGGCCCTGTTGGCCGAGCTCGACCGGCAGCTGCGCACCACCAAACTCGACGACATCTCGGTGGCCGACCTCACCGACGCGGCCGGCATCACCCGCTCGGCGTTCTATTTCTACTTCGACTCCAAGGCCGCGGCGGTGACCGTGTTGCTCTCCTCCATCCAGGCGACCGCCGCCAAGTCGAACGACATGCTGGTGAACTCCGACGGCCGCTTCCGGTCCCGCGTGTCCGCCACGCTGAGCCGCCTGGCGGACCGGATGGTCGACAACGCGCACGTCTACCGTGCCCTGCTCACCGCGCGGACCACGCACGAACCCATGCGCCGCCTCTGGGACGAAGGGCGGGCCGAGCTGGCGACGCCCATCGCCGAGTACATCCGCTCCGAGCGGGCGGCCGGCCGGGCCCCCGAGGGGGCCGACCCGGACTCGCTCGCCACCGCCCTGATCCAGATCAACGAATCGGTTCTCGAACACCTCGTCTACGACCCCGGTGCGGATCGCGAGCCCATGATCGCCACCGCCTCGGACCTGTGGGTCCGGGCCATCTACGGCCGCCCGGACCCGGAGGTCGACAACCCAGGAGAACCCTCGTGACCAGCCAGATCACCCCCCTCGACCTCGATTTTCGCTCCGGGGGGGACACCTGCCGCGGGTGGTTCCTGCCCGCGGCCGGGACGGATCGGGCACCGTGCGTCGTCCTGGCACACGGGCTGGGCGGAACGGCCGACTCGGGTCTGCTCCAGTTCGCCGAGGCCTTCGCCGCCGCCGGGTACGCGGCGTTCGCGATCGACTACCGAGGCTTCGGACGATCTGACGGCGGGCCCCGACAGGTCGTCTCGCCGTCGCGTCAGCAGGACGACCTCCGGGCGGCGGTCGCCGCGGTCGCCACGCGGCCGGACGTCGACGCCGACCGTATCGTCCTGTGGGGGTGCTCCCTGGGTGGCGGGCACGCGCTCGAGGTGGCCCGGGAACCGGGCGGGGCGT
>NZ_JAALEA010000407.1 GCF_014145145.1 Dietzia cercidiphylli | reverse complement strand
GGCCGCCCCCGGGAACCCCCGGGGGCGGCCGCCTTTCGTCGTTCCGCCGCGAACGTAGGCACGGTCTTAGAGTTCTCAGTCCCGGATGGGCGAGGATCTGGGGATCGGAGTCGAGCGCGGAAATCGCCGTACACTGGGAATACGGTGTTTAGGTAAGCCTTCCCTTGCAAAGGTTAGGCTCGCCTTGGTTACAGTGCTATCGTTGCCGCATGTTCAGACAGCGCTCAGGCTCGCTCCCGCTGGCCGTCGCCGCCATCCTGGCTCTCACGCTGACCTCGTGCGGGGTCGCGACCGGGCTCGGCGGCGACCCCGAGACGATCTCCGGGATCCCTCTGGCGTCCGAGGTCTCGGCGACCGCGGACCCGCGATCCTTCGCCGGCGAGCTCTCGCTGGAGTTGGTCGACGACCCGGTCGACCCCGTCACGACCGACCCGGTTCCGCAGCTGCCGGCCGTGGTCACGGACAACCAGGGAACCGTCGTCGAGGTCGCGGACGTCTCCCGTATCCTGCCCCTGGACGTCTACGGGGCGCTCTCCCGCATCGTCTTCGAACTCGGGCTGGGGGACAACGTGATCGGCCGCGACGTCTCGTCGGCCTTCCCCGAGATCTCCGATCGGCCCCTGGTGACGCAGGACGGGCATCAGCTCAACGCCGAGGCCATCCTCGCGCTCGACCCCAGTGTGATCATCACGGACACCTCGCTCGGTCCGTGGGACGTGATCCTGCAGCTCCGTGACGCAGGGATCCCCGTCGTCGTCGTCGACTCCCACCGGTCCCCGGACAACGTCGAGGCACTGACCCACTCCGTCGCCGACGGGCTCGGCGTGCCCGAGCTGGGGCGCGAACTGGGGGAGCGCACCCGCGCGAAGATCGTGGAAACCGAGGAGTCGATCGCCTCGATCGTGCCGGGGTCCGAGACCGCGCGGCTACGCACGGTCTTCCTCTACGCCCGTGGATCCGCCGGCGTCTACTACATGTTCGGCCAGGACAGTGGTGCGGACGAGTTGATCACCGCGGCCGGCGGATACGACGTGTCGACCGAGGTCGGGTGGAAGGGCGCCAAGCCGGCGAACGACGAGGGGCTCATCGCGGCTCAGCCGGACGTCATCGTCATGATGAGCAAGGGGCTCGAGTCCGTCGGTGGCGTCGACGGACTGCTCGAGAAGTTCCCGGCCCTGGCCCAGACGCCGGCCGGTGCGAACCAGCGGGTCGTCGCGATGAACGACGACCTCGTGCTGTCGTTCGGCACCAGGACCCCCGCGGTGCTCAACGCGCTCGCGGTGGCCCTCTACGCCCCCGACGCGCTGTGACGCTCACAGCGGAGCGGCGCGAGCGGGCCGAGCGCCCCTCGCCTGGTTCCCGACCCGCACGGACGGCCGGCGGGACCCACCGCCTGCTGACCGGTGGCCTTCTGGTCGCCGGGCTGGCGGCTGCACTCGGT
>NZ_JAALEA010000406.1 GCF_014145145.1 Dietzia cercidiphylli | reverse complement strand
CCTGCCCCACCCTCGTGGTGGCCGGCGACGAGGACCCCTCCACCGCGCCCGAGGTGGTCCGCGAGATCGCCGACGGCGTACCCGGAGCCCACTTCGTGACGTTGTCCCCCGCCGCCCACGTACCCACAGTGGAGATGCCCGAACGCGTCTGCGAGGTCCTGCGCACCCACCTGACCCGGGCCCACGCACCGGACCCCGCGTGACCGCGGACGTGCCGGAGCCCGCCGAGACCGAACCCGGGACAGCATCCGAACGATCCGCCTCCCCCGATTATGTCCAGTCCCTCGCACGCGGCCTCGCCGTCATCACCGCCTTTGACGCCGGCCACCCGCGGCAGACCCTCAGCGAGGTCGCCCGGGCCACCGGACTCACGCGAGCGACGGCCCGCCGGTTCCTCCACACGCTGGTGGAGCTCGGCTACGTGGACACCGCCGGATCGGCGTTCTGGCTCACCCCGCGCGTACTCGACCTCGGCTACAGCTATCTGTCGGCCATGCCACTGACCGACCTGGCACAACCACATCTCGAACGGCTCAGTGCCCGCCTCGACGAGTCGTCGTCGATCGCCGTTCTCGACGGTCACGACATCGTCTACGTCGGCCGCGTCCAGGTGCGCCGGATCATGAGCATCGGCATCACCATCGGCACCCGGTTCCCCGCCTTCGCCACCTCGATGGGCCGGGTCCTGCTGGCCGCCCTGCCCCCCGAGGACCTGGACTCCTACCTGTCCGCGACCGATCTGCGGGTGCTCACACCGCACGGGATCAGCGACGAATCCGGGCTGCGCGCCGAACTGGCGGAGATCGCCGACCGCGGGTGGGCGCTGGTCGACCAGGAGCTCGAGCCCGGGCTGCGCTCGCTGGCCGCCCCTGTCCGCGACCGCGACGGGCGGGTGGTGGCCGCACTCAACGTCTCCACCCACGCCGCCCGGTACTCGACGCAGCAACTCCGGGACGAACTCGTCCCCGTCATCGTGGACTCCGCCCGGGCGCTGTCCGCCGACCTGGCGACCGTCAACCGATGACCCTCCGGCCCCCAACCACCACCTTCTCCAGGAGAACCCAT
>NZ_JAALEA010000405.1 GCF_014145145.1 Dietzia cercidiphylli | reverse complement strand
CACCCGGTTCCCCGCCTTCGCCACCTCGATGGGCAGGGTCCTGCTCGCGGCCCTGCCCGCGGAGGAGCTGGACGCCCACCTGGCGGCAACCGATCTGCGCGTCCGCACCCCGCACGGGATCGCGGACCCGGACGGATTGCGCGCCGAACTCGCGGCGGTCGCCGACCGCGGGTGGGCGCTCGTGGACCAGGAGCTCGAACCGGGCCTGAGATCTCTGGCCGCCCCGGTGCGCGACCGTCACGGGCGGGTCGTGGCCGCGCTCAACGTCTCCACACACGCCGCCCGGTATTCGATCGACCAGCTCCGCCACGAGCTCGTCCCCGTGGTCGTGGACGCGGCCCGGGCACTGTCCGCGGACCTGTCGACCGTCACTCGTTGACCTGTTCCCACTGAGACCCCTCCCCACACTCACCACCTCGGCTACCACCAGGAGAACCCATGCGCGACGTCGTCATCTGCCAGCCCCTCCGCACGCCGGTCGGCCGCTTCGGCGGCGTGTTCCGCGATCTGGACGCGAACACGCTGGCCACCTCACTGCTCACCGCGCTCGTCGAGCGCACCGGCCTGACCGGGACGGACGTCGACGACGTGATCCTGGGCCAGGGCTCGCCCGGCGGCGAGGGTCCCGCCATCGGCCGGATCGCCGCCCTCGACTCCCCGCTCGGCATCGACGTGCCCGGGATGCAACTGGACAGGCGCTGTGGCTCCGGACTCCAGGCGGTGATCACCGGCGCGCTGCAGGTGGCCTCCGGCGGAGTGGACCTCGTGGTCGCCGGCGGCGTCGAATCGATGAGCCAGGTGGAGTTCTACGCCACGCCCTCGCCCCGCTGGGGCATCAAGGGTGACGGTGTCTCGCTGATCGACCGCCTCGGCCGCGCCCGCACGACGGTCGGTGGTCGCTCCCACGTCATCGATGGCGGGATGATCGAGACCGCCGAGAACCTTCGCCGCGAGTACGGCATCAGCCGGGAGGAGCAGGACCGGCTGGCGGTGCAGTCCCACCAGCGCGCGGTCGCCGCGCAAGGGTCCGGGGTGTTCGCCGAGGAGATCGTCCCCGTGGCCGTTCCGCAGCGCAGGGGGGAGGACCTCGTCGTCGACACCGACGAGCACCCCCGCGCCGACACCACGGTCGAGGCGCTCTCGGGCCTCCGGGCGATCATGGGCCGGACCGACCCCGAGGCCACCGTCACCGCCGGAAACGCCTCGGGCCAGAACGACGGTGCCGCGATGTGCGTGGTCACCACGGCGGACAGGGCCACCTCGCTCGGCCTGACCCCGCTCGTGCGCCTGGCGTCCTGGGCCGTGGCCGGTGTCGCCCCGGAGACGATGGGAATCGGCCCGGTCCCCGCCACCGCTAAAGCGCTCGACCGGCTCGGGTTGACGCTGGCGGACATCGACGTGATCGAGCTCAACGAGGCCTTCGCCGCCCAGGCGCTGTCCGTCATGCGGGAGTGGGACATCGACCCCGCCTCGGAGCACCTCAACCCCCACGGCTCCGGGATCTCACTCGGCCACCCCGTCGGAGCGACCGGCGCCCGGATGCTCGCCACGCTCTCCCACGAGATGGTGCGGCGCGACGCCCAGTGGGGGCTGGAGACGATGTGTATCGGCGGCGGCCAGGGCCTGGCCGCGGTGTTCGAACGCGTCTGACCGACCCCTCCAGCATCGTCAAGAGCGTTCCGCACACATCGTTCGAGTGAAAATGTGCGGAACGCTCTTGACGATGATCATGACGTGGAGAGGTCGGCCGTTCACCCGTCCGAACCTGGTCGGCCGGAGCGTCAGTCGTCGATGCGCGACGGGTGCCTCGTCAGCGCCATGACCTCGATGTCCATGTACGGGAAGAGTGGGAGTCCCGAGAGCAGCTCGTGCAGCTCGTCGCCGGACTCGACGTCGAAGATGCTGATGTTGGAGTACTGGCCGACGATGCGCCAGAGCTCCCGCCACGTCCCGGAGCGCTGCAACTCCTGGCTGTAGGCCTTCTCGCGGGCGATGGTGTCCTCGCGCACCTGCGGATCCAGGTCGCGGGGGATGTGGACGTCCATGCGGACGTGGAACAGTGCCATCTCGGTGGTCTCCTCTACTTCTCAGTGGTCGGCGGTTCTGCGGTTCAGTGGGTCGGCGGGTCTGCGGGTCAGCGGGGTCGGCGACGGGTGAACTTCTCGACGGCGTCGTGGTCGATCTCCACGCCCAGGCCCGGACCGTCCGGGAGGTGGACCCGGCCGGCCTCGTACCTGATCGGCGTGGTCACGTACGTCTCGGCCAACAGCAGCGGGCCGAACAGCTCGGAGCCGTAGTTGAAGCCCGGTTCGGCGCACGCCAGGTGCAGCGAGGCCATGGTTCCGATGGGCCCCTCAAGTGAGGTCGCGGCATGGCAGGCCACGCCTGCCGCGCGCGCGATCGCCACGACCTCCTTGCTCCTGGTCAGGCCGCCGAGCTTGGTGGTCTTGACGGCGATGACCCCGGCGGCGTCGCGGCGCACGACCTCGAGAGCGTCGTGCGGTGACTGCACCGATTCGTCGGCCATGATCTGGACGGGCAGCGTGCGGTTGAGCTCGGCGAGCACCTCGATCTGCTCGGTCGGGGTCGGTTGCTCGATCAGTTCGATGCCTGCCTCGACCAACGCCGGGAGGTGCACGTTGGCGGTGAACCGGTCCCACCGGGCGTTGATGTCCACCCGCAGGCCGGCCCGGCCGTCGAGGCGCGCGGCGAGCGCGGCGATGCGCGCCACGTCCTCGGCCGGGTCCAGGGCCCCCATCTTGAGCTTGAAGGTGCGGTGGCGGTCGGCGGCGAGCAGCTCGTCGATCTCCTCGACCATCTCCTCGAGCGGCATGGCACCCAGCGCCCACGTGCACTCGATGGAGTCGCGGACGGCGCCCCCGAGGAGGGACCGCACCGGCACCTCGAGAGTGCGCGCCCACGCGTCGAACATCGCGATCTCGAGTGCGGCCTTGGCGAAGCGCCCCCGGGCCACCACACCCTCCATCGCCTCGAGGACCGCCGGCACCTCGTCCACGCGTCGACCCACGGCAACGGGGGCGAGGTACTTCTCCACGAGAACCTGCATCGTCTCGGCGGACTCCCCGCCCCACCAGGGGCCACCCGGGGTCACGCCCTCGCCGTAGCCGACGACGCCGTCAGCCGTGGTCACCGACACCAGGAGGATGGACTGCTCGGTGGCGGTGGTGGTGGCGAACTTGTGCGGCCTGATGAGCGGCACGTCGAGGATCCGTGTCTCCACGGAACGGATGGTCAGGTCAGACATCTTCGAGCCCTTCGTGTTGGTGGTCCGGCCGGATCGACCGCCGACGCCCCGGCCGCTCGTGGCGGCCGGGGCGGGCGGGGATTACAGACGAGGTCGTCGCCGGTCAGGCCACGAAACGCTTGTCGGAGACGGGGTCGAGGACGAAGTCGTAGACGACCTCGTCGATCCCGTCCGCGTTGGGCTTCGGGTCCAGGATCAGCTCGGGCTTGACGGCCCCGGCCACGTCGTCCTCGACCCACTTTCCACCCTGGAAGTACAGCTGGGTGGTGATGAGGCGCTTGCCCGGGGCGGTGACCTTCAGGTGCAGGTGCGCCGGACGCCACGGGTGGCCGCCGTAGCTGGCGATGAACTCACCGGTCGGGCCGTCGTGCGGGATCTGGTAGGGGGCCGGCTGGACGGTGGTGATGTGGAAGTTGCCCTCGGCGTCCGTGGTGAAGGTGCCGCGCAGGTTCCACTCCGGGATACCCAAGCCGTCGTCGAACTGCGAGTAGTAGCCGTCGGCGTCGGCGTGCCACAGCTCGACGGATGCACCCTCGATGCCCGTGCCGTCCAGGTCGCGGACCTGGCCCTTGAACACGAACTGCGTGCCCTTCTCGTCCTCGCGCATCGGCATGACGCCCTTGGCTCCGAGGTCCGGGGCGTCCGGCACGTAGTAGGGGCCCTCGATGGAGCCCTTGGTGCCGTTGAAGATGCGGCTGTTGGAGTCCTCGATGAAGTGCTCCAGGAAGACGTCCAGCCAGAGCGGCCACTCGCCACCCTCGCCGACCTCGATGAGCCACTGCTTGAGGACGCGGTACTCGTCGTAGGTCACCTCGTGCTCGAAGATCACCTCCGACAGCTTGGTGAGCACGTCCTTGTAGATGGCGGCCGCACGCTCGGTGGTCGTGTCGGACGTGAAGCGGCTGCCCTTGAACTTGTCCGTCGCGGCGGAGCCGGAGCCGGCGGCGGTGGGCACTGCGGTGGTGGGGACTGCGGTGGTGCTCATGACGCTCCCTGCGTGAGTGGGGGGACTGGATCGGGCCGGTGGACGATGCCCCGATCAGGGATCTCCGTCGGCCGATGCCCTCACTGTGCCCCCGGTAAAGGTGTGTCGTCAATCACCCGGCTATACATCCGTAGTGGGATTCCTGTACGCATCGCGCACCACATCGGCATGTTCCCGCAGATAGGCGTACGGATGCGAAGAATCTGTTCGCAGTGCGAACAATGGGCACCTAGGCACGACTAGGCACACCCCTAGTGTGACTCGCCCCACACTCGGGCACCGTTGGGGTCATCACGGCACCCGGTCACCTTCGAGGTGGCCCGCCCCGACCCCGCAAGGAGAACTCGATGTCCGATCGACTCGACCACCTGCAGCACACTCTCGACACCGCTCTGGAGGACCGTCCCGCCGAGGGCATCATCCGCGCGAACCGTCGTATCTTCACCGATGAGGAGTTGTTCGAACTCGAGATGACGCACATCTTCGAGGGGAACTGGGTCTACCTGGCACACGAGAGCCAGATCCCGAACGTCGGCGACTACTTCACCACCGACATCGGCCGCCAGCCCATCATGATCACCCGCGGCAGGGACGGAGAGCTCAACTGCCTGATCAATGCCTGCTCGCACCGCGGAGCGATGCTGTGCCGCCGCAAGACGGACAATCGCACCACCCTGACCTGCCCTTTCCACGGGTGGACGTTCTCCAACTCGGGGGAGCTGCTCAAGGTCAAGGACCCGCGTGACGCCGGCTACCCGGAGCAGTTCAACTCGGGCGGTTCCCACGACCTTCGCCGCGTGGCCCGGTTCGCCAACTATCGCGGGTTCCTCTTCGGCAGCCTGAACGCCGACGTCCTGCCGATCGAGGAGCACCTCGGGGACAGCCGGACCATCATCGACATGTTGGTCGACCAGTCCCCGGAGGGTCTGGAGGTCCTGCGTGGGTCCTCGACCTACACCTTCGACGGCAACTGGAAGCTCCAGGCCGAGAACGGCGCCGACGGATACCACGTCTCGGCGACCCACTGGAACTACGCGGCCACCACCGCCCGACGGGGTTCCGGCGAATCCAAGAACGAGACCAAGGCCATGGACGCCGGGACGTGGGGCAAGCAGGGCGGCGGCTACTGGTCGTTCGACCACGGTCACCTGTTGCTGTGGATGTGGTGGGGCAACCCCGAGGATCGTCCGCTGTGGGAACGCAGGGCGGAACTGGCCGAGCAGATCGGTGAGAAGAAGGCGGAGTTCATGGTCGGGGCCTCCCGCAACCTGTGCCTGTACCCCAACGTCTACCTGATGGACCAGTTCTCCAGTCAGATCCGGCACTTCAGGCCGATCTCGGTGGACAAGACCGAGGTGACGATCTACTGCATCGCCCCCAAGGGCGAGAGCGCCGAGGCACGCGCTGCCCGGATCCGCCAGTACGAGGACTTCTTCAACGCGACCGGTATGGCGACGCCGGACGATCTGGAGGAGTTCCGCTCCTGCCAGAAGACCTACCTGGCCAGCGCCGCTCCGTGGAACGACATGACCCGCGGATCCACCCACCAGGTCGCCGGCCCCGACGCCACCGCCCGAGGTCTGGGGATGGAGAACGTGCTCTCCTCCGGTGCCAAGACCGAGGACGAGGGCCTGTACCCGGTGCAGCACGGGTACTGGCTCGAGACCATGCGCCGCGCACTGGAGGCCGAGGAGCGCGCCGCCGCCGACGCGAACGCTGCAGCCGCGGACGTCGCAGCCGCGGGGAAGAACGGCGCGACGCCGAGCGTCACCGCGTCCGCCGCTCTCTGATCCGACCCGCGCTCCCCACGCCCACGCCCACGCCCACGCCCACGAAAGGACCGATCATGTCCGCACCCGCAGTATCTGGACCAACAGTGCCCGGAAAAACAGTGTCCGGAGAAGCAGTGTCCGCGACGCCAGTGGCGTCGATCTCCGTCGAGGATATCTCCGCCTTCCTCTTCCGCGAGGCCCGCCTCCTCGACGACCGGCAGTTCGAAGCATGGATCGAGTGCTATCGCGAGGACGCAATGTACTGGATGCCCGCCTGGGACGACGACGGCGAGCTCACCACGGACCCCTACTCCGAGATCTCGCTCATCTTCTATCCCAACCGGGCCGGCATCGAGGACCGGGTGTTCCGCATCCGTACCGACCGGTCGTCGTCCACCTCCCTGCCGGAACCCCGCACCGGCCACCTCATCAGCAATGTCGAGGTGACGGACAGGCGACCCGGCGAGGTCGACGTCCGCTTCAACTGGCTCTCCTCGTACGTCCGCTACAAGACCACCGACCAGTACTTCGGGACGTCCTTCTACACCCTCGACGTCACCGGGGAGTCCCCGCTGATCACCTACAAGAAGGTCGTCCTCAAGAACGACTACATCCACCACATCGTGGACGTCTACATGGTGTGACCCGCCACGCCATCGAGCCCGCCCCACCG
Organism: Dietzia cercidiphylli; assembly: GCF_014145145.1. Lineage (GTDB taxonomy): Bacteria > Actinomycetota > Actinomycetes > Mycobacteriales > Mycobacteriaceae > Dietzia > Dietzia natronolimnaea. Next base: position 1,193 of record NZ_JAALEA010000405.1, on the reverse strand, counting down.
GGGCGTCGACGACCACCGGTCCGCCCAGTGCGGCCGATCATGCCAGCGACAAGAAGTGAGATCCCATGAGTTACCAGGTGGCCCTGGGCTTCGAGGACGGTGTGACGCGCTTCATCACATGCGGCCCGTCGGAAACCGTCGCCGACGCCTCGTACAAGGCCCGAATCAACATCCCCCTCGACTGCCGCGACGGAGCGTGCGGCACCTGCAAATCACTGTGCGAGTCGGGAGACTTCGACGGCGGCGACTACATCGACGACGCCCTCACCGCGGCCGAGGCCGAGGCCGGCTACTGCCTGCCGTGCCAGATGGTCCCCCGCTCGGACCTGGTGGTCCAGATCCCCACCACCTCGGATGTGGCCAAGACGACCGCGGCCGCCCACCCGGCGACCGTCACGGCGGTCGAGCGTCTGGCCGAGGGCGCGTTCGCGCTGACCGTGGAGCTCGACGACCGGGGAGCCCTGGCGTTCCTGCCGGGGCAGTACGTGAACGTCTCGGTTCCCGGTACCGACCAGGTGCGCTCGTATTCGTTCTCGACCGGCCCGGACGACGACCGCCTGTCGTTCCTCATCAAGTACGCCCCCGGCGGCGCGATGTCCGAGTACCTGGCGCAGCGGTGCGCGGTGGGCGATCGGCTCGACCTCACGGGCCCGATGGGCAGCTTCTTCCTGCGCGAGTCACCGCGGCCGCTGCTACTGCTCGCGGGCGGCACCGGACTCGCGCCCGTCCTGTCGATTCTGGAGAGCCTCGCCGTCGCCGGTTCCGTGGACAGGCCGGTGCACCTGGTCTACGGGACGTCTCGCGACACCGACGTGGTGTACACCGACCTGCTCGACGACTACACGACACGGTTGCCGGGGATGACGTGGGACCTGGTCGTGTCCGACCCGGCCACGGCGTTCCCGAACACCGGATACGTCACCGGGTTGATCCGGCGCGAGCACCTCCACAACGGGACGGCCGACATCTACCTGTGCGGTCCGCCGCCGATGGTGGAGTCCGTCCGGACCTTCCTGGACACCGAGGGCCTCGAGGTGACGCACTTCTACTACGAGAAGTTCACCCCGGCCACCGTGGCGGGTGACGGGGCGGTGACAGCGGGCGTCGAGTCCGACGCCGCGACCCCCGTCGAGACGCCGGCGCCACCCGACCCCGCCACAGTCGCACCGGTCGCCGTCGACACCGCCGCCGCG
>NZ_JAALEA010000404.1 GCF_014145145.1 Dietzia cercidiphylli | reverse complement strand
AGGCCGCGAGGACACGGCGACCGGCTCGGCGCGGTGGGGACGAGATCGTGGGGCGCATGGTGGGGAGTCTAGGCAGTCGGCCGCGCCGGCGGGCGGACCGACGCGGCCGCCGCAGGCCTCGGGTCGCGGTGTCCTGTACCTAGCAAGTGCTTGGTTGGTAGGGTGGCCGAATGACCAGCACGACCAGACGTGAGGAGCTCCTGGCGATCGCCGCCGGGCTCTTCGCCGAGCGCGGCCTCCGCGCCACCACCGTGCGAGACATCGCCGACGCGGCCGGCATCCTCTCGGGCAGCCTGTACCACCACTTCACGTCCAAGGAGGCGATCGTAGACGAGATCCTCCGCGGATTCCTCGACTCGCTCTTCGGTGACTACCAGCGGATCGTCGACGCGGGGTCGTCGCCCCGGGAGACCCTCGAGGGGCTGGTGCGCGTCTCGTTCGAGGCCATCCACCGCCACCGCGACGAGGTGGCCATCTACCAGGACGAGCTCAAGCATCTCCGGGGCAATCCGAGGTTCGACTACCTCCGCGAGCGCAACACCGAGTTCCGCGAGATGTGGACCGACGTGCTGAGTCGGGGAATGGAGTCCGGGGAGTTCCGTCCCGACCTCGACATCCGGCTCACCTACCGGTTCCTCCGGGACACCGTCTGGGTGGCAGTGCGCTGGTACCGGCCGGAGGACGCCGACGACCACGCCGCGATCGCGGACCAGTACCTGCGCATCGTGCTCGACGGCCTGGCCGTCGACTGATCAGCACCACCCCATCCTGATCTCATACCCCCACGAGGAGACACATGACCAGCGTGACCGGCCGCGAGGCCTACGTGATCGACGCAGTCCGGACGCCCGCGGGCAAGCGCGGCGGCAGCCTGTCCGGCCAGCACCCGGCGGACCTGGCCGCGCACGTCATCCGCGCCGTCGTCGAGCGCACGGGAATCGACCCGGAG
>NZ_JAALEA010000403.1 GCF_014145145.1 Dietzia cercidiphylli | reverse complement strand
ATCATGTCCGCGACCCAGGACGTGGTGCTGTTCGGTGGAGTCCAGAACATGAGCGCCCTGCCCATCTCGTCGGCCATGCTGGCGGGTCGCGAGTACGGGTTCGACGACCCGTTCACCGGCTCCACCGGGTGGGTCGAGCGCTTCGGCGCCCAGGAGATCTCGCAGTTCAACGGCGCGCAGATGATGGCCGACAGGTGGGACATCTCCCGCGAGGAGATGGAGCAGTGGGCGCTGCAGTCGCACTCCCGCGCCCGCGCCGCGATCGCCGAGGGCCGGTTCGCTGGTGAGTACGTTCCGCTGGCCGGACTCGAGTCGGACGAGACCACCCGTGAGACCACACTCGAGAAGATGGCCTCACTGCCGGTGCTCGCCGAGGGAGGGTCCCTGACCGCCGCGGTGGCGTCACAGATCTCCGACGGGGCGTCCGCGGGGCTGCTCGCGTCCGCGGAGGCGGTGGAGAAGTACGGCCTGACGCCGCGGGCCCGGATCCACCACCTCACCGTGCGCGGCGACGATCCGGTGATGATGCTCTCCGCGCCGATCCCCGCCACCCGGTGGGCCCTGGAGAAGACCGGACTGACGATCGACGACATCGACGTGGTGGAGATCAACGAGGCGTTCGCCCCCGTCGTGTTGGCCTGGATCAAGGAGATCGGCGCCGACCCGGCCCGGGTGAACCCCAACGGCGGCGGCATCGCCCTCGGTCACCCGCTCGGTGCCACCGGCGCGAAACTGTTCGCCACGCTCCTGAACGAACTCGAGCGCACCGGCGGCCGCTACGGCCTGCAGACGATGTGCGAGGGCGGCGGCACCGCCAACGTGACGATCATCGAGCGCCTGGACACCTGACGGCTCAGCCGCGGCTCCATAACGGGACGGGCCCCGCACCGACTGGTGCGGGGCCCGTTTCGCTCCCGTCGGCATCGGCCGCCGTTCAGGAACCGGTGCTGCCCTCGACGCTTCCGATGATCGGGTCGAGCCCTGGGCCGACCACTGCCGGGAACAGGTGCGGTTCGACGGGACCGTCGCTGCGCATACAGAACACGGTCACCGCGTAGATGTTTGGCGGGACGTTCTCGGCGGAGAGGGTGCCCGGCAGACCAGGAAGGGTCACGGGGAGGCGGATGGGGCCCGGAGTCCGCATGGCGATGACGTCGTCACGCGCACCCAGGGCCCGGACGACCTCCATGAGGTCTCCGCTGGCAGCCGGGGCGATCAAGTGGATCGCGACATAGGGAGGGACGAGCATTCCGAGGCACGTCTGGCCCGGCAGCGGCTCGGTGATGTTCACCTGCACGGTGGTTCCCTGGACTGCGGGGGTGACGACCGCGGCGCTGGCGGCGCCCGATCCGGCGATCGTGAGACCTGCGGCGGTGGCGGCGACGGCGACTCCGGCGACGGTTCTTCTCAGGATGGACATGAGACGCTCCTCTGTGTGTCCGACAGGAATGTGATCTCGGTCACTTCATCGCTGAGGAGTTTCGAGCCGTTACCTGGGCCCGTGAGTTGACGATGCCCGGCCGGTGGACTCGGCCGGGCATCGTGCAGACGTGCGCGCTGAGGCGCGAGAGGTCAGTTTTCGGTGCCTCCGGCCGCCGAGAGGGTGTCGAGGCCGAGCCCCCCGCCCTCGCCGCCTCCGCCGAGCATTGCCGAGGCGGTGCCGAGCAGGTCACCCTCGCTGCCGGACGAGACGCTGCCCATGATCGCCTCGAGCGGGTTGCCGACGATCAGGAACGGGTTGACCTTGGGTGCGTCATCGGAGGCGCAGTAGGTGACCAGCGCGTAGACGTTGGAGTCGACGGTGGCGGAGACGGTGGCCGATGCCAGTCCGATGTCAGCGAAGGTCCCAAGCAGGACGACCGGAGAGTTGAGCGTCGAGGACTTCAGCAGCTCCACACCGGGGGCATCGCTGATCGCCTGCAGTGTGGCCAGGAGATTCGAATCGGTGGCGCTCGCGAGCTGTCCGGCGAGCGTGGTGGCCGTCGAGGTCGGCGCGAGGAGCGCTCCGCAGGCGTCTCCGTCGGCGAGGCCGCCTCCGTCTAGCGTAAAGGTCACGGAGACTGTGTTGCCCTCGGTGGCGGTGTCGGCCGTGGTGGCCATGGCGGCGCCGGCTCCGGCGATTGTGAGGGCGGTGGCCGCGCCGAATACGGCGGCGGCCCGGACGGCGGTGCGGGGGGCAGTCATGGGAGCTCCTGGGGGCAAG
>NZ_JAALEA010000402.1 GCF_014145145.1 Dietzia cercidiphylli | reverse complement strand
GACTCGGCGACTCGTGGACCGGCGGTTGGCGCGTCAGCCCAGCCTGCGGAGTGCCTCCATGCGCTCGTGCGCCTGGGTCATGATCCGTTGGATCAGCTCGTCGCAGCTGGGCAGGTCGTCGATCATGCCGACGACCTGCCCCGAGGCCAGGACACCGGCCTCGGTGTTGCCCTCGACCAGGCCGGCCTTGAGCAGCATCGGGGTGTTGGCGGCCATGACGATCTGCTGCCACGTGCGGTCGGACGCCTTCTTCATGTTGAGGCCGTCCCTGGCGAGTGCCTGCCACCTCATGCCCGTCATGGACTTGAACTTGTTGGCGTTCTGGACGGCCGCCAACATCCCCTTGACGGGGCTGCCCGACTCCAGGGCGTTGACCAGGCCGGTACGCAGGACGCGGTGCGGCATGCCGTCGACACGGGTGGAGACGACGGTGTCCTGCAGCCCCTTCTCCAGGTACCGCTGCTTGACCGCGTCCGGGACGCGGGAATCGCTGGTGAGCAGGAACCGCGTGCCCATCGCGACGCCGGCGGCCCCGTAGGCGAGCGCGGCCACCAGGCCACGTCCGTCGAAGAACCCTCCACCCGCGATCACGGGGATGGAGGTGTTCCCGGCCCCACCGAGGGCGTCGATGACACTCGGGAGCAGCAGCGTCGTGGCGACCGGGCCGGTGTGACCGCCGCCCTCGCCGCCCTGGACGATCACCGCGTCGGCGCCCCAGGAGGCCACCTTGACGGCGTGTTTCGCCGCGCCGATGGAGGGGATGACGACGAGGCCGTTCTCCTTCAATCTGGCGATCAACTCCGGCTTGGGAGCGAGGGCGAACGACGCGACCCTCACCCCGTGGCGGATCATGAGCTCACACCGCTCGGCGGCGTCCTCGGCGTCGGCGCGGAGGTTGACCCCGAAGGGCTTGCTGGTCAGCTCCTTGGTGCGCACGATGGCGTTCTCGAGTTCCGCGTACGTCATGGTGGCCGAGGCGATGATCCCCAGCCCCCCGGCGTTGGCGGTGGCCGCGGTGAGCTCCGGACCGGACACCCACCCCATGCCCGTCTGGACGATCGGGTACTCGACGCCGACGAGCTCGGTGAAGGCCGTGGTGATGGTGGGGGCGTTCACGCGGCCGGCACCTCGCGATCGCGGAATCCGCGTGGGTCGAGGACTTCGCGGATGATGCGGAGCTCCTCGGCGGACGGGTCACGGGTGACGCCGGCCTCGGCCAGCCCCTCGATCTCGAACCCGGTGTTATCCGCGACCTCGTCCGCGGTGACGCCCGGGTGGAGGCTCACCGCCCGCATGCCGCGATCGGATCCGCCGAAGTCGAAGACGCCCAGGTTGGAGACGACGCGGTGAAGGTGGTGGTACCGGAACGCGGGGTCGCCCTCGCTGTAGCGGTTGTAGCCCACGCCGCAGATGATGTCGACCTTCTCGGTGAAGACGCGGGTGGAGTGCTTGCCCACCCAGTAGCTGGTCGCGTGGTTGATCGAGTTACCCGGGGCCCCTCGCAGGCCGAACATCTGGCGGGCGGGCTTCTGGACGTCGTCACCGAAGGCCGACAGGTTCTGGTTGCCGAACCGGTCGATCTGGTTGGCTCCCATCACCACGTGGCGGGTGCCGGCCTGGAGGACGTCGAACACGCGGGGGAACGGGATGTACCCCTCGAAGTCGATGACCTTGCCCAACGGCGGGGTCTGGCCGAGGAAGCGGTACTCGCCGTCGGTGATGAGCAGGTCCGGCTCGGTGGTGAGACGCGCGAGGCGCGCGCCGATGGTGGCCATCGGCGTCATGGGGGAGGCGAAGATCTCACCGGCACCGGCGAAGATCTCCGCGCACGCCACAGCGCAGTACTCGGCCCGGCTGACGGACTGGGTGGTGGTGTCGGTCATCACTTGGCTCCCTTGTCTGCGGCGGCAGCGGCCTTCTCGGCGGCGGCCTTATCCGCGAACGCGGTGACCGCCTTCTGGTAGTCCTCCTCGGACCCGGACAGGAACTCGGAGACGAAGGCCTCCCACGACGCGTCGTCCTTGGCCGAGGAGGCGTAGTGCCTCTGGAACGCCTCGTCACGGCCGTAGCCGCCGGCGAACGTGAAGTGCGCGCCGTTCGGCGCCTCGGAGACGGTGTCGACGAACATCCGGCTGAGCAGCATGCGCTGCGGGCCCACCTCGTTCATCAGCGCATCCGCCGACTCCACGACCTCGTCGACCTCGAGGAGGACAGTGTCCGCGGACATCGCGTAGAGGTCATCGAAGTAGCCGTCGACGCCCGTGAACGCGGCGTTGCCGTGCCTGTCGGCCTTGTCCAGGTGGATCAGGGCGGCGTCCAGACGCAGGGCCGGCATCGCCACCAGGGTCTCCGTCTGGCCGTCGACGAGGTAGGGGGAGTCGACGGTCTTGAGCTCGTCGCCCCAGAACCGGAAGACGTCCGAGCCGAGACCGGCGCGCGTGGGCAGGAACGGCAGGCGGTGCGCCGCGGCGGTGAGGCCGGCGCGGACCATGCCCTCGTCCATCTCGCGGGAGACGATCGCCCCCTCGGTGCGTCGGCGGGCGAACCAGGGGTCGTAGAACGGCGCGGAGTCCAGTGAGACGAAGCCGTAGTAGGCCTTGGAGACCTTCCCGGCCGAGCACAGCAGCCCCAGGTCCGGGCCGCCGAAGGTGACGACGGTGAGGTCGGTCAGGTCCTCGCGGCGCAGGATCGCGCGGACGAGCGCCATCGGCTTGCGCCGTGAGCCCCACCCGCCGATGCCGATGGTCATGCCGCTGGAGAGGCGTCCCACGGCCTCGTCGAGACTGGTGCGCTTGTCGCGCGGGGTGGGGGTCGTCGTCACTTGTTCTCGCCCGTCCTCTCGGCTCTGTTGTCTCGTCTGTCCAGGTTGCGGCCCGTCTTGACGAACTCATCCCGGTGCTCGTCGGCCACGCCGGCGAGGTTGAGTTCGAAGGTGAAGCCCTGCTCCATGCGGTACGAGGTCTTCACGTCGACCGGGTCGATGTGGTTGATGGCTTCCTTGGCCGCGCGGATCACCCGGGTGTCCTTGGCGGCGATCGTCTCCGCGAGGTCACGCGCCGCCGCGTCCAGTCGGTCACGGGGCACCACCTCGTACACCGTCCCCCAGCTGTGCAGCTGCTGGGCGGTGACGTTGCGGGAGGTGAAGTACAGCGTGCGCATCATGTGCGTCGGGACCATGCGCGCGAGGTGGGTCGCGGCGCCGAGCGCTCCCCGGTCCACCTCGGGCAGCCCGAACACCGCGTCGTCGGAGGCGACGATGCAGTCGGCGTTCCCCACGAGCCCGATGCCGCCGCCGACGCAGAACCCGTTCACCGCGGCGATCACGGGGACCGCGCATTCGTAGACGGCGTTGAACGCCACATAGCAGCCACGGTTGGCGGCCAGGAGGTGGTCGTGGCCCTCGAAGTTCTGCATCTCCTTGATGTCGACGCCCGCGTTGAATCCCCGGCCCTCGGCTCGGAGGATCACGACGTGGACCTCCGGGTCGCGCCCGGCGGCGAGGATCTGCTCGCCGAGTTCGAACCACCCCGCGGACGGGATGGCGTTGACGGGGGGAAAGTCGACGGTGACGGTCGCGATGCCGTCCGATCCCTTGTCGACACTGATGCCCATGGTGCTCCCTTCGCACGCCGCCGCTGTGCTTCAGCGGTCGGGTGACTAACCAAACGCTTGCTTGGTAGGCTAGCACGCATGTCGAACATCGATCTGGGTCTGGCGGGCAGGGTCGTCCTCGTCACGGGCGGCGTCCGTGGCGTCGGCGCGGGGATCAGCAGGGTCTTCCGCGAAGCCGGGGCCGTCGTCGTCACCTGCGCGCGTCGCCCCGCCGACGAGGGGTCCGACGTCTCGGATCTCGAGTTCCACTCCGTCGACCTCCGGGACCCCGACGCGGTGCGGGCGATGGTCGACCGGATCGTGGAACGACACGGTCGGCTGGACGTGGTGGTCAACAACGCCGGCGGCGCCCCGTTCGCCCTGGCTGCCGACGCCAGCGCCAACTTCCACTCCAAGATCATCGCGCTGAACCTGCTGTCCGCGCTCACGGTGGCCCAGGAGGCGAACCGGGTCATGCAGCCGACCGGCGGGGCGATCGTCAACATCTCCTCGGTCTCCGGCCACCGGCCCTCGCCCGGGACCGCCTCGTACGGGGCCGCCAAGGCGGGCATCGACTCGCTCACGCAGTCCCTGGCCGTCGAGTGGGCGCCCGCGGTGCGGATCAACTCCGTGGTGGTGGGCCCGGTCAAGACCGAGCTCGCCGAGTTGCACTACGGGGACTCCGACGGTGTGGCCGCGGTGGACGCCACGATCCCGATGGGCCGGATGGCGGACCCGCGGGACGTGGGCCAGGCGGCCGCGTTCCTGGCCTCGCCGTTGGCGGCCTACATCACGGGCGCCGAACTCCTGGTCCACGGGGGCGGCGAGAAGCCGGCGTTCCTCTCGGCGGCCAACGCCAACACCAGTCCCTGACATCACCGAACAACTATCCAAGGAGAACCATGGGAATCTGCGACGGACGCGTCGTCATCGTCACCGGCGCCGGCCGCGGGATCGGCCGGGAGCACGCACTGGCCTTCGCGGCCGAGGGGGCCAGGGTCGTGGTCAACGACCTCGGCGCCGGGCTCGACGGATCGGACGTGGGGGAGTCCCCGGCCGAGCAGGTGGTGGAGGAGATCCGGGCAGCCGGCGGTGAGGCCGTGGTCAACGGCAACGACATCTCCTCGTGGGAAGGTGCACGCGAGCTCGTCCAGCAGGCGATCGACCACTTCGGGGGACTCGACGTGCTGGTCAACAATGCCGGCTTCCTCCGCGACAAGATGCTTGTCGGGATGGGGGAGCAGGACTGGGACAACGTGATCACCGTCCACCTCAAGGGCCACTTCGCGCCGCTGCGTCACGCCGCCGAGTACTGGCGCGCCGAGTCGAAGGCCGGCCGCCCCCGCCAGGCCAGGGTCATCAATACCTCGTCGGGAGCCGGGCTGTTCGGCTCGGTGGGACAGGGCAACTACGCGACCGCGAAGGCGGGCATCGCGCTGCTGACCATCCAGACCGCCGCGGAGATGAAGGGGTACGGCGTGACCGCCAACGCCATCGCCCCCGCTGCGCGTACCCGTATGACCACCTCCGCAGGGGAGGGTATGGCCTCTCAGATGGCCGCGCCCGAGGACGGGTCCTTCGACGCCATGGACCCGGCCAACGTCTCGCCGCTCGTCGTGTGGCTTGGGTCGGCGGAGTCGGCCGAGGTCACCGGCCGCGTGTTCGAGGTCGAGGGAGGAAAGGTCACCGTGTGCGACGGATGGCAGCGCGCCGCGTCCGAGGACAAGGGTGCCAAGTGGGACCCGGCAGAGCTCGGATCGGTGGTGCCGCGACTGCTCTCCGGGTCGCCGGCGCCGGTGCCCGTGTACGGCGCTCGCTGAGCCGCCCGGCCTGACCTGCGCCCGGCCTGAACTGCGAGAAGGAGCCCCGCACCATCACGGTGCGGGGCTCCTTCTCTGGTCCCGGGCTCAGCGCCCGGCATCAGGTGACTCAGTTCTCGGGATCCGGGCAGTCCTGCGCGTGAACCGATCCCGCGTTCGCGAGCTGGTCGACCTGCTCCTGCGGCAGGTCGCAGATCGTGGGCAGCGGCGGCAGGCCGGGCATCGGGGGCAGGGCGGGGAGCGCCACGCCACCATTGATCGCGGCGCCCGCGAGGACGAGCGTCCCGCCCAGGGACAGGACCGGCAGCAGGGCGATTCCCGAACCGCTCTCGCCGCCCAGGCTGGCCGCGGCCTCCAGGGAGCTGAGTGCGCCCATCTCGGACCCGAGGTTCGTCGATCCGACGCCCTGGAGAGAACCGTTCTCCAGCGAACCGGTCAGCGCGGTGAGCGAGCCGTTGACCGCGGTGAGTTCACCGAAGGAGCCGGTCAGCACGTCGGCGCTGCCACCGGTGGATCCGGTGATCAGGTCCGAACTCTGGCCCGTGGAGCCGCTGTTGCCCGAGAGGGATCCGGAGACCTCCTCGATGGAACCGGACAGTGCGGGCAGGATCCCACCATCGGCGATAGAGCCGATGATCGGGTCGGCGGAATTGCTCTCCACCGAACCGGCGAGTTGGTTGGCGGAGCCGTTGGTCAACGACCCGGCGATCCCCTCACCGACGAGCTCGGCGGAGCCGCCGATGCCCTCTGTCGACCCGTCCGGGAAGTTGGCGGACAGCGGCGGGAGTTCCGCTGACCCGCCGAGGAGGTTGAGCTCGGTGGACAGTGGCTCCATACCCAGCGAGCTGACGATCGGTGCCATCCCGATCGATCCGAGCGGCGCCGGCGTTGCCGAGCCGCCGAGGAGGTTGGTCGAGAGCGGGGCCATGTCCGTGGATCCCATTCCGGTGGAGCCGGTGAGGGGGCTGTTCAGGGACCCGACAAGGGACACCGGCAGATCCGAGGACCCCTCGAGAAGGTTGAGTTCGGTGGAGAACGGCGAGGTCCCGAGCGATCCCCAGAGCTCGTCAGGCAGATCGGAGGAGGTGAAGCCGCCCGAGCCGGTGATGAGTTCGGTGGACAGCGGCTCCATGCCTGAGGAACCGATAAGGGCGGCGGGCAGAGCCGCGGAACCGCCGAGTGGCAGAGGGGGCAGAGCCGCTGATCCATCGAAGAGGTTGAGTTCGGTGGAGAACGGCGAGGTGCCGAGGGATCCCCAGAGGGCGTCAGGCAGATCGGAGGAGGTGAAGGCCTGGGAGCCACCGAGGGGCTGGTCGGCGCTGAGGGGCGCCAACTGGGACGAGCCGGAGAGGGGCTGCGTGCTCAGCGGAGGTAGAGCCGTCGATCCACCGAGTGGATCCAGAACGGCGGATCCGCCGGCGAGATCGCCACCGGAACCGGCGGCGTCACCGGCAGACCCCGTGACCGCCCCGATCAGGGGGCCGAGAAGGGTGCCACCGAGCCAGTCTTCGATGGAGCCCTGTGTCACCCCGACGGGCAGCGAACTGTCGCCGCTCTGTGCATTGGCCGTGCCGGCGGTCGCGGACATCGCGAGAGCCGCGCTAGCGGCGACCGCGACGGCCTTGCTGGACTTCCTCATCAGAGTACCTTTCTTCGAAGCGGCCCACTCGAACTCGAACCGCATGTGAACCCGTGGGTCCAGGCGATAAACTTAGACTCACATGAGAATCCTCTAAGCAGGTTCCGCTGTCAATGCCTTACTCGCGATTTGCAACTCGTGTGACTAATGGTGTTCGTGGTGCGAAATGCACGCGGCCGGGACCTCTCGGGAGGAGAGGCCCCGGCCGGGGCAGGAACGCCGACGTCAGCCGAGCGGTTCGCAGATCACCACCGGGATGACCCTGCTCGTGTTGGCCTGGTACGAGGCGAAGTCCGAGTAGCGCTCGACGAGGCGGGGCCAGAGTTCGGCGCGCTCCTCTGCGGTCGCCTCCCTCGCCGTCATCGCCCGGGTCCTCCGCCCGACCTGGATGGTGACCTCGGGGTTCACCAGGACGTTCCTGTACCACTGTGGGTGCTTGGGCAGTCCGCCCTGTGAGGCGACCAGGAGGACCCGGTCACCGTCGGGGAGATGGAGCAGCGGCACCGTGCGCGGTTCGCCGGACTTGCGCCCCGTCGTGGTCACCAGGCAGACCGGAACCGGTGCCTTCAACGCCGATCCCACCCGCCAGTTGCCTCCGATACGGCCGCCGGAGACGCGGTACGTCCAGGTGTTGACGCGGGACATCACCTTGATGATGCCGAGGACCCACGGCTTGGACCGCCGGGGATCGTCCACGCCGGTCTCCACCCCGGGATGCCTCTCGCTCACTTCGACCCCGGCAGCGGCGCGCGGACGATCACGTGCTTGCCCGGGAAGAACGCCGCCAGCTCGCGTCGGCTCTCCTTCAGTGCGGCCAGGCCGAAGCCCTTCTTGCGCTCCTCGGGGTGGATCCAGATGGCCACGTCGACATCGCCGTCGTCGATCTGCTCACCGAACACCAGGCCCACCGGCTGGTCGCGAGAGGTATCCACCGCGACGAACCACATGGCCGACTCGGCCTCGACGCGCCGCAGTCCCTCGCGCAGTTCGGCCTCGGTCTTCTGTTCGTCCCACGCGCCGCCGGTCGCGGAGGTCTCGTCCGAGGACCGGGAGTGGAAGAGGGACTTGTGGTGCTCCGAGTCGCGGAACGGGTGCAGGGTGAACCCGCCCGGTCCCGTCGGAGCGGATGCGTCGCCCGGCTGGCCCAGAAGGTTCTCCAGCGGCGCCCGGAGTACGTCTTCGGCCTCTTCGGAGGAGATGGAGAGGAGGTCGGCCAGTGCCGCTGCGGCGTCCTGCCTGGTCTCCACTGACGCGAGGGCCAAGACCTCGCTCCTGCGGGCCGCGGCTGTCTCGATGGCGTTGCTGCTCATGTCAGATCCTCTCGATGATGCTCGCCGAGGCCTGGGCGCCGCCCGCGCACATCGTGATGAGGGCGCGGTCGCCGTCCGTGCGCTCGAGCTCGTGCAGGGCGGTCGTGATTAGCCTAGCGCCGGTGCTACCGACGGGATGTCCGATCGCGATGGCGCCGCCGTTGACGTTGACCTTGTCCATGTCCGGCCCGTGAACCTGCGCCCAGCTGAGCAGGACCGAGGCGAAGGCCTCGTTGCACTCGAAGAGGTCGAAGTCGGAGATGGACATCCCCGACCGGTCGAGTACGCGCTGGGTGGCCTGGACGGGGCCGTCGAGGTGGTACTCGGGCTCGCCGCCGACCAGTGCCTGGTGGACGATCCGCGCGCGGGGTCGGAGTCCGTGTGCCTTGGCGACGTCCTCGTCCATGAGCAGGACCGCGGCCGAACCGTCGGACATCTGGCTGGACGTGCCCGCGGTGTGCAGGCCACCCTCGAGCACCGGTGTGAGGCCGGCGAGCGCCTCCGCAGTGGTCTCGCGCAGGCCCTGGTCGCGGGTGACGGACACCGTCTCGCCGGTGTACGTGCCGTCCTTGAGGCGCTCGGGGGCGTCGACCGCGAAGGTCTCACGGTCGAAGCGTCCCTCGTCCCACGCCCGCTTGGCGTTGGCCTGGGACCGGACGCCGAGCTCCTCGAGCTGCTCACGGGTGATCCCGCGCCGGTTAGCGATCCGGTCGGCCGCGGTGAACTGATCCGGCAGGTCCACCGTCCAGTCGTCGGGGCGGGGCATGCCGTTGGAACCGTCACCCACGGCGGCGCGCAGGGCGATCCAGCTCATCGACTCCACTCCGCAGGCGATCCCGACATCCATCGCGCCGGCGTGGATGAGGTTGGCGATGAAGTGGTTGGCCTGCTGAGCGGACGAGCACTGGCAGTCGATCGTCGTGCACGCGGTCTGCCACGGCAGTCCGGAGGCGAGCCACGCGCCGCGGGTGACGTTGTTGCCCTGCGCACCGGCCTGGGTGACACAGCCGCCCACGACCTGCTCGACCAGCGACGCGTCGATCCCGGCGCGCCGGATGACCTCCTTCTGGGAGGCGCCCAGCAGGTGTGCGGGGTGCAGGCCCGACAGTGCGCCGCGAGCCTTGCCGATCGGGGAGCGAACGGCCTCGACGATGACGGGATTGCCCATGGTGGTCCTTCCGGGTGACCGGGCCCGATGAAAACAGGGACCCAGGGGGAACGTGTTCTAGTATGGTGGGTGGAACGTGTTCTAGATTACCGCTCGGGTCCCGGGTTCGCAGTATCCCGGGGTCGTCGGTCGACGAGCACGAGACGCATCCGACGCGGTCAAGGAGTACCAGTGCAGGCAGTCACCATCCCCGAGGGTTTCGACTTCACGGACCCGGAGCTCTACGAGAAGCGGCTCCCGCATCCGGAGTGGGCTCACCTCCGTCGCACCGAACCGATCCGGTGGTGCGCCAACGAGCCCGGGGCCGACGGCTTCGACGACCACGGGTACTGGGTGGTCACCAAGCACGAGGACGTCAAGGAGATCTCCCGGCGCACCAACGAGGTGTTCTCCACCTTCGAGAACACCGCGATCCCGCGCTTCGCACCGGGCACCGAGCGCGAGATCGTCGAGCTGACCCGCCTGCTGTTCATCAACCAGGACGGTGAAGAGCACAAGAAGTACCGGCGCACCATCTCCAAGGGCTTCACCCCGCGCAACATCGAGAAGCTCCGGGACCACCTCGCCGAGAAGGCGCGGGTCATCGTCGAGACCGCGGCCGCCAAGGGCAGCGGCGACTTCATCACCGAGGTGGCCTCCGAGCTGCCTCTGCAGGCGATCGCCGAGCTCATCGGCATCCCCCTCGAGGACCGGCATCAGATCTTCGAGTGGTCCAACCAGATGACCAGTTACGACGTACCCGGCAAGGTCGAAGAGTCGCAGATGGCCAACGCCATGGTCCTGTCCTATGCGCAGGACCTCGCTGCCAAGCGCGAGATCGATCCCCGTGACGACCTGGTCACCAAGCTCATCCAGGCCGACATCGACGGCGAGAGGCTCACCGCCGACGAGTTCGGTTGGTTCGTGGTGCTGTTGGCCGTGGCCGGCAACGAGACCACCCGCAACGCCACCACACACGGGATGGTCGCCTTCCTCGACAACCCCGACCAGTGGGAGCTGTTCAAGGCCGAGCGCCCCGCGACCGCGTACGACGAGATCCTCCGCTGGGCCTCGCCGATCACGTCGTTCCAGCGCACCGCCACCGAGGACGTCGAGATCGGGGGCGTGACCATGAAGAAGGGCGACCGCGCCGCCATCATGTACGGCTCGGCGAACTTCGACGAGGACGTTTTCGAGGACCCCTTCTCGTTCAACATCCTGCGCGATCCCAACCCGCACCTGAGTTTCGGCGGGAACGGCCCGCACTACTGCATCGGGGCGAACCTGGCCAGGCTGCAGATCGAACTGATCTTCAACGCCATCGCCGATCACCTCCCCAACCTGGAGGCCCTCGGGGAGCCCTCCCGCATCCGCTCGGGGTGGCTCAACGGCATCACCGAGTGGTCGGTCGACTACAAGTGCCCGGTCATGCGCTGACCCGAGCCCCCACACACGGCCCGGCCCACGGCCCCGACCCCGCCTTCTCGCCAGGCCGGGTCGGGGCCGCGGTTCTCTCCGGGCGGGCCTCGTCGTCATCCCTCGGAGAGGCTCCATCGATTAGGCCGAACCCCGTCGGGCGGAGGCCGGAGGAGGCAGTGTGAAAGACATGCTCGACCACCGCTACGTCGACCGCGACGGCGTCCGTCTCCACTACGTCGTCGCCGAACCGGACACGGCATCCGCGGACGGCCACCCTGGTTCCGCGGACGGCCCCCCGGGCACCGTGGTCCTCCTCCACGGTTTCCCGCACTTCTGGTTCACCTGGCACCGCATGATCCCCGTCCTCGCCGCAGCCGGGTGGCGGGTCATCGCGCCCGACCTGCGCGGCATGGGTGGTTCGGATGCGCCGGCCGACGTCCAGGCCTACTCGCCGGGCGAGGTGGTCGACGACGTCCTGGCGGTGTGCGACGCCGAGGGTGCGGCGCGCGTGGTGGTGGTGGGCTTCGATTTCGGCGCGGGCGTCGCGTACGACACCTGCCATCTGGAACCGGGGCGGGTGCGCGCGGTGATCGGGATGGAGAACCCGTTCATGGGTACCGCTGGGTCGGTGCCGCCGCTGGAGGGTTCGGCGATGATGGCCGAGAAGCACTTCCTGCACCTGAACTACTTCACGCAGCCGGGAGTGGCGGAGGCCGATCTCGCCGGTCGCGAGCGGGAGTTCCTCACCCGGGTCTTCTACGCCCTGTCCGCGGAGTACCACTACCTCGACGTCTGGCAGCACCCCCCGGGGTCGACCTATCTCGAGGCACTGCCCGAGGCGCCGCCGCTGCCGTGGCCGTGGTTGTCCGTCGAGGAGATGGACGTCTACGAGGCCGAGTACGCCCGGACCGGGTTCGCCGGCCCGCTGCAGTGGTACCGGGCGATGGACGTGTCGTGGTTCGCGCGCAAAGAGTTCGAGCGGCAGACCAACCCCGTCCCGTTCTACTTCCTCTACTCCGAGCACGACCCGGACCTCGAGGGCTTCCACGGCCGGGATCCGCTCTCCAAGCTGGGGCGTCATCACGACGATGTGCGGATGGTCCGGGCGATCTCCTCACCGGCGGGGCATCTCATGCACCTGGAGGCCACGGAGGACACCCACCGGGAGATCCTCGCCTGCCTGGCGGACATCGCGGCCGCCGTTCCTGCCTGAGGCACTCGGCTGGCGCATGTCACCCCGCCCCCGCCCGAGCTCGCACCCGACTACCTCTCCAGCACGCCCCTCGACTGCTCCGAGCCTGGTTGGCGGACACGAGCTTCCGGTTGGCGGACAGGGGCTTCGGGCTGGCGGACAGGGGCTCCGGGTTGGCGGACATTTTTCGCGTTTCAGGCCCGGTTTTCGCATATCGGGTCCGCCAGCTGCGAGGGGTGTCCGCCCGGCGAGGACATGGCCGCCAAGCGGGGTGGGGTGCCCGCCAGCTGCCACGCGAGGGCTCGTTCAGGATGAAGTCAGGTGCTGGAGGTCTCGTCGGGCGCGGGTCAGGGCACTCGCGATATGGCCGATGACCTCTTCCGGGCGCATTCCCTTTGTCACACGGACGACCTGCCAGCCAAGGTCCGCCAACCGAGCGGTGATCCGGAGGTCCCGGCGCCACTGTTCCGGATCTCCGTGATGTCTGCCGTCGTAGAAGATCGCGACCTTCTCGCGGGCGTACGCGAGGTCGGCAATTGTGAGGAGATGTCCCGACGGTTCACATATCTCGAACTGCGAGACAGGCTGAGGCAGTGAGGAGCGCTCGATTCTGAGCCGGAGGAGGCTCTCCTGCGGAGAGTGCGCGTCCGCGTCGCAGGCGTCGAGCAGTCGAACCACCCTCGAGACCCCGTGTTGGCCGGGCATCCGGGTTGCAGCGTCGGCAACCGCGCGCACGCTGGTGTTGGTGGCGAAGCACACGGAGTCCACGATGCAGATCCTCCGATCAGCGCCAGTGGACCACCTTGCCACGTCGACCGCGGTTCGGGCTGGTGCGGTAATTCGTACTCCGCCGATCTCGCACGCGTCCGCGGCCGGGATGGGTTGCCGCAGCCGGCGCTCCCGAACCCCGGTCGGCACGCGGGGCTCGGCTGAGGTGAAGACATCGACGACGCCGTTGCCCCGCTCTGTCGAGTACCAGTGTTCCCCATGGAGGTACGCGGCGGACCACCCTCCGATCACCGCGTCTGCAGGCGCCCAGATGTCGACCGCACGAATGAAGTCCCACCTGCTCAGCCGTGCCCCCTTCGCGGCGTACACACCGGGGACGATCATTCTGAACGCCGATCGGAGCGCGTATCTCGTCACCAGTCCGGTCTCGAGAGCCTGGCTCGCCGCGAATGGCTGCCCGCCTGCAACCGCATCCGCCAACGAGGCGGGGAGCGGGGTGGGAGGCCGGGTGTCTCGGAATCGCCGGTCGCGTCTCATGGCGCCAATCCTGACCGGTCATCACGTGTCGACCGGCGGGTGACGACGTCCATGTGGACAGGGATGACGACGATTCACAGGAACTACGACGAGTTCAGTCCGCCTGGCTCACGTGGCGGTCCGGCAGACCGGGCGGACCCGCTCCCCGAGTTGGCGGACATGCTTCCTCAGCTGGCGGGCAGGAGGTGCCAAAATGGGCCCGGAATCGCACGAGAAGTCCGCCAACCGCGGAGGCAAGTCCGCCAACCGCGGGGCATGTCCGCCAACCGCGGGGGGAAGTCCGCCAACCGCGGGGGCATGTCCGCCAACCGCGGGGGCATGTCCGCCAGGCAGGCTGGCCGGGGGCTGACGAGACCTGGGCAGGGCTAGGAACCGAGACCGTACTTCTCGCCGAAGGCGGCGATGGACTCGAGCTTCTGTTCGGTGGAGCAGTCGAACCCGTGGCCGTCGACCATCCAGGGCATCACGATGATGTCGGTGACCCCGGCCTCGGCCAGCTCCGTGAAGCCCCGGGTGCCGAAGCGGTCCAGGCACACCACCTGGATGGCGAAGGGTTTGCCGTCGCCGCGGTCGGCCAGTGAGCGCCCGTCGGCCTCGAGGAGCTCGCCCAGGCGCGTCACGGTGGCCACGATCTCGTCGTAACCCATCATGGCGCTGGTCCAGCCCTGGCCCACGCGCGCGGCCCGCTTGAGCGCGATCTCGGTGTGTCCGCCCACGTAGAACGGCACCTGCTCGCTGGGCGCGGGGGTGAAGATCAGCTCGTCGAAGTCGAAGTGCTGGCCGTGGAACTCCATCCACTCACCCCGCAGGGCCTGGCGCATGATCGCCAGCGACTCGTCCGTGCGCTTGCCGCGGCCCTTGAACGGCGCGCCGCACCACTCGAACTCGTTGGGGTCCCAGCCGATGCCCACGCCCAGGTCCAAGCGGTTCCCGGTGAGCAACGCCACTGAGGCCACCTGCCTGGTGAGCAACAGCGGATTGCGCGGGCCGACCTTGAGCACCTGCGGGCAGAAGCGGATGGTCGAGGTGGCCCCGCCCATGGCCGCGGAGGCGATGAGCGGCTCTACCCACTGCGTGTCCTCGTTCCACATGCGCGAGCCGTCGGGGGTGTACGGGTAGTCCTCGTCCTGGCGTCGCGGGTGGAACAGCGAGTCGGGCAGGACGATCCGGTCGAAGCCGGCGGCCTCGGCACCGCGGGCGATATCGATGATCTGATCGACGGGGGAGAAGGAGATGGGGACGGAGAACTCGGCGTCCACTACGCGGCCCATGGTCACTGGCCCTTTCCGGCGGCGCCGGCGATGGCGGCCCTGTCGTCGTCGGTGAGCGGCCGCAGTCCCGAGGCCATGGCCACGTCCTGCTCCCAGAAGGCGCGAAGGGAGACCAGACGACCGTCGGCGTCGACGCGGTAGTCCACGGCGATGTCGATCTCCATGATGCTGGAGCCCATGTGGGTGCGCATGGTGCCGACGCAGAGCAGTTCGTCGCCCGCGGCGATCCCCCGATCGAAGCGGAACTCGATGTGGTCCGGGGTGGCCACGGCTTTCTCCCAGAACTCCAGGAGTCGCGTCGTGCCGGTGTGGCCGATTCCCTCGGCGTCGAACATCGACGGACCCACGGGATCCTCGATGGTGCCCTCGGGAGACCATCCGGCGATCCAGGCGTCGCGGTCGCCGGCGTTGGTCGCGGCCCACGAGCGGCGCGCGGCGGCGAAGGCGGGACTGGCCAGGGCGGCGTCGCTCATCTCCAGAGGCCGATACTGGCCGGTCTCATCGAGGTACGGATTGCTCATGAGTGACGCTCCGGACGGTCGGTCCCCACGACCCACATGGAGAAGTACTGGGACCCGCCGCCGTAGGCGTGACCGAGGGCCTTGCGTGCCCCCGGGACCTGGTGCTCGTCGGCGCGGCCCATGACCTGCCGGGCGGCCTCGGCGAAGCGCAGCATGCCGGACGCGCCGATCGGGTTGGAGCACAGCACGCCGCCGGACGGGTTGACGGGCAGGGACCCGTCGCGCGCGGTGGCACCGGACTCGGTCATGCGCCAGCCCTCGCCCTCCTCGCAGAACCCGAGGTTCTCCAGCCACATGGGCTCGAACCAGGAGAAGGGGACGTAGATCTCGGCCGCATCGATCTCCTCGGCCGGGTTGGTGATCCCGGCCTCGGCCCAGAGCGCGGCGGCGGCGTCGCGGCCGGCCTGCGGATTGCGGTAGTTGCGGAACGCGTAGGTGCCGGGCTCGGTGCGCAGCGCGGTGGCGTGCACCCAGGCGACGTTCCGGCCGGTGGACTCGACCGCCTCGGCCGCCTCGGCGTCGCCGAGGACGATCGCGCAGGCGCCGTCGGAGGACGGGCAGGTCTCGTCGAACCGGATGGGGTCCCACAGCATCTGCCCCTGCAGCACCTTGTCCACCGTGAGGTCGGGCTGCTTGAGGTGGGCGTGGGGGTTGATGGACCCGTTGAGCCGATCCTTGACCGCCACCATCGCGCCGACGTGCTCAGGGGCCCCGGTGGTGCGGATGTAGGAGCGCACGTGCGGGGCGAAGTACCCGCCGGCACCGGCACCGACGGGGGCCGTGAACGGCACGGGCAGGCTGAGCGCCCACATGGCGTTGGACTCGGACTGCTTCTCCCACGCCACGGCCAGCACGCGACGGTAGCGGCCGGACTGGATGTGCGAGGCGGCCACCACGGCGGTGGAGCCGCCGACCGAGCCGGCGGTGTGGACGCGCAGGAGCGGCTTGCCGACCGCGCCGAGCGCATCGGCCATCATGAGCTCGGGCATCATCACGCCCTCGAACAGGTCGGGGGCCTTGCCCACGATCACCGCGTCGATGTCGTCCCATCCCACGCCGGCGTCGGCCATGGCGGCGTCGATCGCCTCGCGGCAGAGGCCGGCCATGGAGACGTCGGTGCGCCGGGCGACGTGGTGGGTCTGTCCGGTGCCGAGAACGGCCGCTGGGAGACCGGTGCTGTGGGCGCTCATGCGGGGCGTCCTTCCAGGAGGCAGATGAGGTTCTGCTGGAGCAGATGTCCGCTGGTGGCGTGGGCGAGGGCGCGTTCGGTGCGGCCCTCCATGACGTCGTTGGCGGCGTAGCCGACGCGCTCGAGCCCGGCGGAGAACAGCGGGTCCGCGAGCAACGATCCGCCGGACGGGGTCACGGCCACGTGATCGCCGATGCCCAGCGCGGCACGCAGGAGCAGTTCCTGGTGCGTGTACTGGGTGTGCAGCTCGGCGACGGTCACGCCCCCGAGGTCGGGCCGCTCGCCCGTGGACCGGGTGGCGCGCACGGCGGCGGCGCGGGCCGAGGGC
>NZ_JAALEA010000401.1 GCF_014145145.1 Dietzia cercidiphylli | reverse complement strand
GGCGGCCTCCGTTGCGGCGGTGTCCCCCGCGTCGGCCGTCCGCGCGACGGTGTCCTCGGCGCCGGTCGCCTGCGAGTCGACCGTCTGCGAGTCGACCGTCTGCGGATCGGTCTGCTGAGCGGCCCGGACCGGGGCGGGCTGGTACTCGGCCACCACGACGTGGGCGTTGGTCCCGCCGAAGCCGAATCCGGAGACACCGGCCAGCGCCCGGCCGCTGTAGCGCGGCCACGGCCGGTTCTCCGTGACGACGCTCAGCCGCGCGGCGTCGAAGTCGATGTACGGGTTGGGGCCGGCGAAGTTGAGGGTGGGCGGGAGCGAGTCGTGCCCCATCCCCAGGATGATCTTGGCCAGGCCCGCGGCACCGGCCGCCGACTCCATGTGCCCGAAGTTGGTCTTGGCCGAGCCCAGCAGGGTGGGTCGATCGGCGTCGCGGCCGCGGCCGAGCACCTGTCCGATCGCGGTGGCCTCGATGGGGTCACCGAGGATCGTGCCCGTGCCGTGGGCCTCGATGTAGTCGACGTCCCTCGGGTCCACACCCGCATCGGCGTACGCCTGGCGCAGCACCGCCACCTGGGCGTCCGGGTTGGGGGCGGTCATCCCGTTGGAACGTCCGTCGGAGTTGACGGCGGACCCCTTGATGACGGCGAGGACCACGTCCCCGTCCCGTTCGGCCTCGGACAGGCGCTTCAGGATGAACAGTCCCCCGCCCTCCGCCCGGCAGATGCCGTTGGCGTCGGAGGAGAAGGCCTTGATGCGCCCGTCGGGGCTGAGCGCGGCCCCGGTCTTGGCGAAGCCCATGGTGGCGGCGGGCGCCAGCATCATGTTGACGCCACCGGCCACGGCCAGGTCGGACTCGTGCAGACGCAGCGAGTTGACGGCCTCGTGGATCGCGACCAGGGAGGTCGAACACGCCGTGTCCAGGGTCATCGAGGGGCCACGGAAGTCGAACGTGTACGACACCCGGTTGGAGATGATCGAGTTGGAGGCGCCCGTGACCGCGTACGGGGAGGCGGCGGCGGAGTCGGAGGTGAGGAACACCTGGTAGTCGCTGGACGACGAACCGATGAACACGCCCACCTCGTGGCCCTTGAGGTCACTCGCGGGCAGGTGCGCGTGCTCGAGGGCCTCCCAGGTGAGCTCGAGTGCGAGCCGCTGCTGCGGGTCCACCATCTCCGCCTCGCGGGGACTCATGCCGAAGAACTCGGCGTCGAAGTCCCGCACCTCGGAGTCGTCGAGCCACCCGCCCCGGTCCGGGGCCTCGGCCAGGACCTGCTGGACGTAGGAGTCACCCGCCCACTCGGACCAGCGGGTCGCCGGACGCGGGCTGGTGGCGTCCCGGCCCTCGGACAGCAGTTCCCAGGTGGCCTCGGGCGAGTCCGCGCCGCCCGGGAAACGGGTGGCGAAGCCGATCACGGCGACGTCGAACTCCATCCCCGCCCCACGGTGGCGGAAGGTGTGGAGGTCTCCGGGCTCGTCGATCTCGGCCGGTCCGTTGACCACGTACTCGGCGAGAGAGGCGATGGTGGGGTGCTGGTAGGCCACCGTCGCGTCCAGGGGACGGCCGAGCAGGTCCTCGAGATCCGCCGAGAGGGTCACCGCGTCCCGGGAGGACAGCCCGAACTCCTCAAGGGAGCGGTCGTCGGTCACCTTGGCGACGTCGAGCCCGGTGGCCCGGGAGACCCAGCCCCGCAACCAGTCGCGGAGCTCTACTACCGTCATCTCGCTCTGTGCCATCGTGGGGATCGCCTTTCCATCGGGTCTCGTCCGGTGTGCTCGCCCGTCGCCGCCGCGCACCGGTGGTGCCGTGAAGCGGCCCGGAAACTACTCCGCCGGCTCGTCGGGGAAGGCCGTCTGCTGGTGGCCTCCCCGCAGGGTCCCGTCGACGTAGGCGGTCTTGCAGGCGCGGCGGGCGATCTTGCCGCTGGAGGTTCGGGGGATGGACCCGGCGGGGACCAGGATCACGTCCTGCGCGGTGACCCCGTGCCTCGCCGAGATCGCCGAGCGGACCGCGTCCGCGATGGGTCCCGGATCCGCCTTCCCCGCACCGGGG
The DNA here is from genome assembly GCF_014145145.1 of Dietzia cercidiphylli. Lineage (GTDB taxonomy): Bacteria > Actinomycetota > Actinomycetes > Mycobacteriales > Mycobacteriaceae > Dietzia > Dietzia natronolimnaea. The sequence continues at coordinate 3,446 of NZ_JAALEA010000401.1, read as the reverse complement.
GCGCGCTCGCCCACCACCACGAGGGTCTCCGAGGAGTCATCGGAGGGGATCACGGCGCCGTTACGGGCGTCGATCGGGAGCTGGTTGGCCGGCACGGAGAACGCGGCGACGAAGCCCGGGCGCAGCGAGGCGGAGGCGTCCTGCGCGGTGTTCTCGAGATCCTGCGGGTAGTGATTGCGTCCGGCGACGATCACGAGGTCCTTGACCCGACCGGTGATGTACAGCTGGCCGTCCACGTAGGCGCCGTAGTCACCCGTGCGGAGCCACCGTGCGCCGGAGGGGACGGTGCCGAACTCGCGCACCGTCCTCGAGTGCTCCGGGAGCCGCTCCGTGAGCCTGTTGCCGAACGTGGCCTCGGACTCCTCCGGCCGACCCCAGTAGGCCCGCCCGACGTTGGTGCCGTAGAGCCAGATCTCCCCGACCCGGCCCTCGGGCAGTTCCCGGCCGGTGCCGTCGTGCTCGCCCGTCGACCCGTCGACACCCGGCTCGACGATCACCGCCCACTGGCTGGGGGCCACGTACCCGCACGCCACCTGCGGGATGGCGTCCTCGTTGCCCTCCACCGCGTCGGGGTCCAGGACGGTCATGACGCCCTTGTTGAGGTCCTCCCGGTCCACGTGGATGACGATCGCCTCGTCGTCCTTGCGGGGCGAGGAGACGAAGAGCGTCGCCTCGGCCATGCCGTAGGAGGGCTTGATGGCGGTCGGCGCCAACCCGTACGGGGCGAACGCCTCGTTGAACGCGCGCATCGAGGCGGGGGTGACCGGCTCGGACCCGTTGATGATGCTGGTGACCCCGGAGAGGTCGAGCGACTCGCCCTCCCGGGGCAGGCCACGACGGGCCGCGTGTTCGAACGCGAAGTTGGGGGCGGCGGCGAAGACCCCGTCGCCGTCGGACATCGCCCCGAGCTGGGTGACCCACCGCCCGGGACGCTGCACGAAGGCCCGGGGGCTCATGACGGTTATCGTGGCGCCGCCCATCGCCGGCAGGATCACGGTGAGCAGACCCATGTCGTGGAACAGCGGCAGCCAGGTCACGCCGCGGGAGGCGCGGGTCAGGCCCAGCCCGTCGAAGAGCTGCATGACGTTGGTGACGACGTTGCGGTGCGTGATCTCCACGCCGGCGGGGACGCGGGTCGACCCGGAGGTGTACTGCAGGTAGGCGATGTCGTCCGCACCCAGATCGGGCCGGGTCCAGCCCGAGCCCAGCTCGGCGGGGATCGCGTCGACGGCGACCGTGCGGGGCCGCTCCCGGGCGGGCAGGTCGCGGAAGAGCGTGCGGACCCCCGCCGCCGACTCGGTGGAGGTGAGGATGACGGACGGCGTGCAGTCCCCGAGGACCGCGTGGAGTCGGTCGTGATGGCCGGGTTCGTCCGGATCGAACAACGGGACGGCGGTGAGGCCGGCGTGGATGGCGGCGAAGAACGAGACGATGTAGTCGAGTCCCTGGGGCGCCAGGATGGCCACGCGGTCTCCCCGCTGCGCCACCTGCTGCAGCCGTGCGGCGATGGCGTAGAGCCGGTCACCGAAGTTGGACCACGACAGTTCGGCGACCTCACCCTGCCGCGAGGAGGAGTAGTCGATGTAGCGGTAGATCAGCCCGTCCGCCGCGGGGTCCCGGCGTGCTGCGGAGACGTTGGATTCGACGAAGTCGACCAGGGTGGTGCGATCAGGGATGACGATCGCCCCGCTGGCGTCGTGGTACTGCTCGAACTCCACGTTGCTCCGTTCCGAACCGATGACTGGATGGTCGACGTCGCCGACCTCGGACATACCGGGCGACAAGCTTGGTCGATCTTACAGCGTGCCCCGGCGCACATCCGAACTCCGAATCCCCGACCCGGCCAGGCGTGTCGCGCCCATGCACGGTACTCGGTCGGGCGGTCAGTCGTGGGCGATCTCCGGTGCCGCGTCGACGAGTTCCCGCACGTGTCCGATGGTCCACTCCGGAACCGTGGTCCCCATGACGACGTCCGGGTTGGTCGCGTACATGGCGTGGATGGCGTTGTTGGCGACGAACTCCTGGAACCGGGCCGCCCCGTCCACCACGTTGAGCGGGGCGTTGCAGATGAGGTCCCGGGAGTCACAGATCTGGGCGGTCCGGTCGTCGAGCGCCCCGAAGCCGCCGGGCCGCGGGCCGGTCATGGTGGCACCCGCGATGAGCTGCGTGAAGCCCGTCACCGGCTGGAGCGAGATCTCCATCCCCTGACCGGTCCCCGGCGACAGCCCCGGGGACTGGCCCTCACCGGGCAGGCGCCGACCGTCGGCGATGAGGACCGAACCCCGGACGAGCTCCGCCGGGACCGGCCCGTTGCCGGTGCCGATCTCGCTGGTGAGATCGCCGGCGATCACCGCCCCCTGGGAGAAGCCGAGCAGGATGTAGGAGGTGTACGGGCAGCGATCGTGCACCGCGACCAGCTCGGCGCGCGCGCGATCCGTGCCCTCGGCCCGGCTCTGGTCGTAGGTGATCTCGTCGGGGCGCTGCGGGTTCCGGAACTGCGCCACGTACGGGACCGTGAAGACCTCCAGGCGCTCGGTGGGGTACTGCTCCCCCAGCGGGTCCGTGATGGTCTTGAGCAGCGCGTTGGGCAGGAACGACGGCGCGTAGGGGTCGTCGGTGGGGCTGCTCTCCCAGGTCCCCGGCACGGCGATCATCTGCACGTCGGGGCAGTCCGCGGGCTGGGTCAGCTCCGGCTCCGCCGGGCCGGGCAGCGGGCCGTCCGGACCCGTCGGCAGCCCCCGGTCACCGATCCACCAGCCGATCCCCAGCACCAGCAGGACCACCATGACGAGCGCTCCGAGCGAGCACCCGAGACGGCGGCCACCTCCACGACGCGATCCACGAGCCACGATACGAACTCCTTCCCGGGCGCCCGACACGAGTCCGCGGGCGGCCGACGACAGGTCCAACGCGCCACGGGGCCGCCGGGTTCCGCCGGCGGTCGTGGCACGTGTCACGACGCACCGCCCCGGGCGGCGCGGGCGGCGCCCGGGGCGCACGCGCGTCTGGGGTCGGGCTCTGTCAGGGGTGAACCGGCGTCAGGGGTAAACCGGCGTCACGGGCAGAGCGGTGTCAGGGGTCGAGCGGTGTCACGGGCAGAGCTGCCCGGCCGCGGAGTCCACGACGATCCGGGAGATCTCGTCGACCTCGCGGTCCGAGTACCCGCCCACCGAGATCTGCCCGGCCACGGCGTCGGCGATCGTGGTGGTCTCCCCCGCGGCCCCGCCGGTGGTCCGGATCCGACAGATCGTGTTGCCGGCGGCCACGAGCGAGTCGGACAGTTCCGCGGTCTCGATGTCCTGGGCCTCGAGCGCCGCGAGGTACCCGCGCTCCCGCGCCCCCACGACCGGGGCCGTGTACCCCGGGGCGTCCGAGCCCACCGGTGCCGGCGCCTCGGTGAACCGCCCCGAGTCCTCGGTGGCGGGGACGCGGGCCTGCGAGGTGGC
>NZ_JAALEA010000400.1 GCF_014145145.1 Dietzia cercidiphylli | reverse complement strand
GCTCACCGATGTCTGACCCGGCCCCTGGCAGCAGCGCGTCAGCCCCTCCCGGCATCTCGCCGGCGCGGCCGCGCGTCGGGGCGCGCGACGGGTCTGCATGGCGTGTACGAGGTGTGCCGGCGGGCTCGCGCTGTCACAATGCCCTCGTGCCCGATTCCGCCGTATCCGAGACTCTCCCGCCCGAGACCGACGCGCCCACGATTCCGTCCCCGGTGACCGACATGCCCCTGTCGTCGTCCGCTGTGTACGTGGCGGCCCCCGAGGGCGACACCGGGAAGTCGACCGTCGCCCTCGGCCTCCTGCGCATTCTCGCCGGGACCGTACAGAGGGTGGGGGTGTTCCGCCCGGTCACCGTCGCGCCGCGCGTCGTCGATGCCGATGCCGATGCCGGCACCGGCACGGACACCGAACCCCCGCGCGACCGCATCGTGGAGATGCTGCTCCAGCACACCACCGTGGACCTCGACTACGAGGACTGCATCGGCGTGACCAACGACCGCGTTCACGAGGACCGCGACTCGGCGCTGGCGGAGATCGTGGACAGGTACCACGTGGTGGCCGGGCAGTGCGATGTGGTGGTGATCCTCGGCACCGACTACACGGGCGTGCCCAGTCCCACCGAGTTCGACTTCAACGCCACACTCGCCGTGAACCTCGGCGCGCCCGTGCTCCTGGTGATCCGCGGCGCCGACCGGACACCAGGGGAGATCGGCACGAACGCCCGGCTGACGCTCGAGGAGCTCAGGGTCGAGCACGCCCACCCGGTGGGGATCGTGGTCAACCGGTGCGACCCCAGCGCGCTGGAGGCAATCCAGGCCGAGCTCGCGCCCCTGGACCTGCCCGCCTGGACGCTGCCGAGCCAGGCCCTGCTCACCGCGCCCACGATGGGGGAGCTGGTGGAGGCCGTGGACGGCACCCTCTACTCCGGTGACCCGGCCCTGCTGGACCGAGAGGTCATGGCACTGATGGTGGGCGGGATGACCGGTGAGCGGATCCTGGAGCGGCTGGTGGACGGCATGGTCGTCATCGTTCCCGCTGACCGGACCGACGCCGTTCTCGCTGTGCTCACCGCGCACGGCGCGGAGGGCTTCCCCTCGTTGGCGGGGATGATCTGGAACGGGAGCCTGATGCCGAACGCGGCGATGGATCGACTGGTCCGTGGCATGCGCTCGACGTTGCCGATCGTGTGCACCGACCACGGCACCTACGACACCGCCCGCCTGGCGGCCGAGACCCGGGGACGCGTGTACTCCGGCTCCGGGCGCAAGGTCGAGACGGCACTGAGCCTCATGGAGAAGCACGTCGACACCGAGGAACTGCTCGCCCGCCTGCGTGTGGACACCCCCGACGTCATGACGCCGCAGATGTTCGAGCACCAGCTCCTCGAGCGCGCCCGCGCGGACAAGCGGCACATCGTGCTGCCGGAGGGCGACGACGACCGGATCCTCCACGCCGCCGGCCGGCTGCTGCGCCGGGATGTCGCCGACCTGACGATCCTCGGCGACCCCGAGGCCGTGCAGCGACGCGCGGATGAACTGGGCATCGACCTGTCCGGGGCGCAGGTCCTCGACCCACGCAGCAGCGAGCACGCCGAACCGTTCGCCCGGCAGTACGCGGAGCTGCGCGAGCACAAGGGCATGACGCTGGACGTGGCCCGCGACCGGATGCTCGACATCTCCTACTTCGCCACGATGATGGTGCACACCGGCCTCGCCGACGGCATGGTCTCGGGTGCCGCGCACACCACCGCGCACACCATCCGACCCGCGCTGGAGATCATCCGGACGAGGCCGGGCGTGAAGACCGTGTCCAGCGTGTTCCTCATGTGCCTCTCAGACCACGTCCTGGCGTTCGGCGACTGCGCGGTCGTCCCCGCCCCGACCGCCGAGCAGCTCGCCGACATCGCGTTGTCCTCCGCCGAGACCGCGTCCCGGTTCGGTGTGGACCCGCGAGTCGCGATGCTGTCTTACTCCACGGGCGACTCGGGCAGCGGAGCGGACGTCGACAAGGTGCGTGAGGCCACCGAGATCGTGTGCGCACGGATCGCCGCGGCCGCGGAGGGGGACCCGATGGCGGACCTCGTGGTGGACGGACCGCTGCAGTTCGACGCCGCCGTCGACCCGACGGTGGCCCGCAAGAAGATGCCGGACTCACCGCTGGCCGGCCGGGCCACCGTCCTGGTGTTCCCCGACCTCAACACCGGCAACAACACCTACAAGGCCGTGCAGCGCACCGCCGGCGCCGTCGCGATCGGGCCGGTACTGCAGGGGCTCCGCAAGCCCATCAACGACCTCTCCCGCGGCGCGCTGGTGGAGGACATCGTCAACACGGTCGCCATCACCGCCGTTCAGGCGCAGGGTGCAGGCGTTCAGGCGCAGGGTGCAGGCGTTCGGGCGCAGGGTTCAGGCGTTCGGGCGCAGGGTTCAGCAGTTGAGGCTCAGGGGACCGCCGGCGCCCGCGAGGGCGAGTCGTGACCCGCGTCCTCGTCATCAACTCCGGCTCCTCCTCGCTCAAGCTGCAGATCCTCGACACCGCGCTTGACTCCGAGCTGGCGTGGGCGTTGGTCGAGCGCATCGGCGAGCCCGTCGGAACGCTGACCGTGCGGCGCGGTGACCTGGCCGGTTCGCCGGGTGGGGAGCGCAGCGTGGAGGCGGCGGTCCCAGACCACACCGTGGCGCTCAGCCGGGTGCTGGAGCTCGCGGGCGAGCTCGGCGCCCACCCCACCGACCTGGGGGTCGAGGCGATCGGTCACCGGGTGGTCCACGGCGGGCCGGACTTCCACGATCCGGTCAAGGTCACACCCGAGGTGGAGGCGGGTATCGAGAAGCTCGATCTGCTGGCGCCGCTGCACAACCCCGCCAACCTGCGCGGGATCCGCGTGGCCCGCGAGCTGCTGCCCGGCCTGCCGCACGTGGCGGTGTTCGACACCGGGTTCTTCCACACCCTGCCCGCCGCGGCTCACACCTACGCGATCGACCGCGCGGTGGCGAGCAGATGGGACCTGCGCCGATACGGCTTCCACGGCACCAGCCACGAGTTCGTCTCTCGCCGCACCGCCGAGATCCTGGGTCGGCCGTACGACGAGCTCGATCAGATCGTGCTGCACCTCGGCAACGGGGCGTCGGCCTCGGCGATCGCCGGCGGGCGGGCGGTCGACACCTCCATGGGCCTGACTCCGCTCGAGGGCCTGGTCATGGGCACGCGTCCCGGCGACCTCGACCCCGGTCTGATCATCCACCTCATCCGCGACCGGGGCATGTCGCCCGAGGACGTCTCCACCCTGCTCAACCGCAGGTCGGGGCTGGAGGGGTTGGCGGGCGCCCGCGACTTCCGGGAACTGCTCGCACGGGTCGATGCCGGCGACGACGACGCCGTGCTCGCCTACGAGGTGGTGATCCATCGACTGCGTCGCTACATCGGCGGCTACTGGGCGGTTCTCGGCGACGTCGGGGCCATCACGTTCACCGCGGGAGTGGGCGAGAACGTCGCCCGCCTGCGTGCGGACGCCCTGTCCACTCTCGGTGGCTGGGGGGTGGAGATCGACCCGGAGGCCAACGAGAACGGTTCAGGGGAACGCGTCATCTCGACGCCTGGCAGCCGGGTCACGGTTCTGGTGGTGCCGACCGACGAGGAGCTGGCGATCGCCCGGGCGTGCGACAGGGTCCTGGGGCTGGGGGAGTGACAGGGACACCTTTACCTAAGAACGTCCTTACGCTTACAGTGGGGGCCACCCCCCGGGCCTCAGCCCGGTCCTGACGAAGCTGGTCGATGCCGAAGCACCCACGATCTCCGCGTGTCACCGAGCCCGCCCGCGATACGCGGCCCGGCCGGTCGCGAGGTCGTCGGACGGTGGGGTTGATCCCGGTGGCTCTCGCGACGGCGGTCACCCTGGTGCTCGGCGGGGCATCCGTCGCCCGCGCCATCACCGCCGCGCCACTGGACGCGCACACCGACCTGGAATTCTCGCTCGACGGCTCCACCTGGACGGATGCACCTGACCTCGTCCTGGGATCGTGGGGGTGCGACCTCGCCGGCGGGCCCGCGCTCTCCGACCCGGAGGGCGCGATCGGCGGGACCCCCGAGGTGGACCCGTGCTCGATGTCGCCGGGAGAGTCGATCGACCGGACCTACCACGTCCGCAATGCCACCGACACGGGCCGAACCGGGCGGTACGCCGTGGGGGTCGGCGACTATCTGGTCTCGGGCGCGGCCGAATTCGACGTCAGCAGCACCATCACCGGCGCCGTCGGCTCCGATTCGCGGACCGTGACCCTCTACGGCGCCGACACCCCCCGGTCAGCCGATTCCCCGGCCCGCGGCACCACGGTCGCGGCACTCGATCTCGCACCCGGCCAGACGGCGAGGGTCGTCGACGAGGTATCGGTGCCCCGCGACGTGGAGAACTACGCGCAACGCCAGAGCGTCAGTCCGATGATCTGGGTGTCGTTCACCGACATCGGGGTCGTGGACACCGACGGTGACGGCCTGCCGGATCTCGTCGAGGACCAGCTCGGCACCGACCCGACCGACCCGGTCAACCGACTTCCCGACGGCACGGTCGGGCGATCCTTCGGGCCCGAACCGTTCCTGCCGCGCACGCCCGAGGGGGCCGTGCTCGCGGTGGACGCCTCGACTCTGCCGCCGGGCCTGCGGCTCGAGGACGGCGTCCTGGTGGGCACCCCGTCGAGGGCCGGGACCTATGACGTCGAGTTCACCGTCACCCTGCCCGACGGTGCGACGTACACCTCCGTCCGTCGCCTGATGATCCGGCCCGCGTCGGGCGGCGGGTCCGCGGACCTACCGGACGTCATCTGGCCGGTGGTGATCGTCGGGGTGATCGGGCTCATCCTGGGGCCGGGGCTCGGGTCCCTGGGGGGCTCGATCGGCGGGTCACTGGGCGGGTCGCAGGGCGGGTTGCCCGGCTGGCCCTGGAACGGGTCCGCCGGCGGTTCCAGCGGCGGGTCGGCCGGATCCGGTTCCGTCCCGGCCGCTCCCGTCACGTCAACTCCTGCGACCTCTGCCCCCAGCTCTGCGCCCCCCTCGCC
>NZ_JAALEA010000003.1 GCF_014145145.1 Dietzia cercidiphylli | reverse complement strand
CGTGCTGTTGCTCCTCGGCGCCGTCTTGTTGTGGATCGCCTCCCGGATGGTGTGGGTGGACGTGGTCGCGTTCAACGACCAGTCGGGTGAGGCCCGGCGCAGCCTGACGGGTGCGCAGTGGCAGCCGGCGCTCGTCCCGTTGGCGGTGGGTGCTCTCGCCGCGGTGGCCGCGGTGGCGCTGGTCCGGGGGACGGGGGCCCGGGTGGTCGGGGCCGTCATCGCCCTCCTGGGCCTGGCCACCGGCGCGCTGCTGTTCTCGACCGTCGGCGGAGTGGACCAGGACCGGGTCCACTCCACGGTGACGGGTGAGGAGGAGCTCGGCCGCACCAACGCGGGCCCGGGGACGGCCGGTGCGCAGGCGGTGCCGGAGTGGTCGGAGATCACGGAGATCTCGACCCGGTCGGCCGGTCCGGTTCTCACCGGAGCAGGAGCGCTGGCCCTCGTCGCCGCGGGAGCCGTCCCCATGATCTGGCCGACCCGGAGGGTTCAGCGGGATGATCGCTATGTGACGCCCGGGGCGCGCCGCGGTGACCCGGAGGCCGGCGAGGACACCGGGGACACCGGTCGTGACCTGTGGCAGGAACTCGACGACGGGCGCGATCCCACGGGCTGAGCATCCCCGACCGGGTCCCGATTCTCGGAACCCCGCCTGCTGCCTCTATTGTTGATCTCGATCACACTTCCTGCCCGAACACTGCAGAGGGAGGTCACGGTGGGTACCGTGCTCGACTCGATTATCGACGGGGTCCGCGAGGACGTCGCGGCCCGCGAGGCTGTCATCGACCTCACTGCGGTCAAGAAGGCGGCCCGGTCGGCGCCGGAACCGCGTGACGCGCTCAAGGCGCTCCGGGGTGCCGGGGTCGGCGTCATCGCCGAGGTCAAGCGCGCCAGTCCCTCGAAGGGGCCGCTCGCCGAGATCCCCGACCCCGCCGTGCTGGCCCGGATGTACGAGGAGGGCGGGGCCCGCGTCATCTCCTGCCTCACCGAGGAACGCCGGTTCAACGGCAGCCTGGCGGACCTGGACGCCGTCCGCCGCGCCGTCGACATCCCGGTCCTCCGCAAGGATTTCGTGGTGGGCCCGTACCAGATCCACGAGGCCCGGGCGCACGGCGCGGACCTCGTGCTGCTCATCGTGGCCGCTCTGGAGCAGGACGCGCTGGTGTCCCTGCTGGACCGGACGGAGTCGCTCGGGATGACGGCACTGGTGGAGGTGCACACGGAGGAGGAGGCGGACCGCGCCCTCGAGGCCGGCGCCACCGTCATCGGTGTCAACGCCCGGAACCTCAAGACCCTCGAGGTCGACCGCGACGTGTTCTCCCGCATCGCTCCCGGCCTGCCGTCCGGGGTGGTCAAGATCGCCGAGTCGGGCGTCCGTGACGCGTCCGATCTCCTGGCGTACGCCAGCGTGGGCGCGGACGCGGTGCTGGTCGGCGAGGGGCTGGTGACGAAGGGCGACCCGCGCGCGGCGTGCAACGCCCTGGCCACGGCGGGTTCCCACCCGTCCTGCCCGCAGGGACCCCGCTAGGCCCCCGTCGCCCGCTTCCGGCAGACTGGGAGCCGTGAATTCTAACGAGCTGACACCGCTGCCCTCGATGGGAGACGTGCTCCGGACGACGACCGGACACGAGCCCGACCAGCGAGGCCACTGGGGCGCCTTCGGCGGGCGCTACGTCCCGGAGGCGCTCATGGCGGTCGTCGACGAGGTTGCCGACGCCTACGCCAAGGCCCGCGCGGACGACGCCTATCTGAACGAGCTCGACCGTCTCCAGCGCGACTACTCGGGTCGGCCGTCGCCGCTGTACGAGGCGGGGCGTTTCGGGGCCGAGATCGGCGCCCGTGTCTTCCTCAAGCGCGAGGACCTCAACCACACCGGATCGCACAAGATCAACAACGTCCTCGGCCAGGTGCTCCTCGCGCACCGCATGGGTAAGAAGCGGGTCATCGCCGAGACCGGGGCCGGCCAGCACGGCGTCGCCTCCGCCACGGCCTGCGCCCTGCTCGGGCTGGAGTGCAAGATCTACATGGGTGCGGTGGACGTCCGTCGTCAGGCGCTCAACGTCGCGCGGATGCGTCTGCTCGGCGCGGAGGTCGAGGCCGTGGAGGTCGGTTCCGCGACCCTCAAGGACGCGATCAACGAGGCGATGCGGGACTGGGTCTCCCGGGCGGACGACACCTACTACGCGTTCGGCACCGCCGCCGGCCCGCACCCGTTCCCCGCGATGGTCCGCGACTTCCAGCGGGTCGTGGGCACCGAGGCGCGCGCCCAGATCCTGGAGCGGATCGGGCGCCTGCCCGATGCCGCCGTGGCGTGCGTGGGCGGTGGGTCCAACGCGATCGGGTTGTTCCACCCGTTCATCGACGACTCCTCGGTCCGCCTGGTGGGCTGCGAGGCGGGCGGCGACGGCGTGGCGTCCGGTCGCACCGCCGCGACCGTGAACGCCGGGAGGCCGGGCGTCTTCCAGGGCTCGTACGCGCACCTCATGCAGGACGAGGACGGCCAGACCATCGAGTCGCACTCCATCTCGGCGGGACTGGACTACCCGGGCGTCGGGCCCGAGCACTCCTACCTGTCCGACATCGGTCGCGCCGAGTACCGGCCGGTGACCGACACCCAGGCGATGGACGCGTTCGCCCAGCTGTGCCGCACCGAGGGGATCATCCCCGCCATCGAGTCCGCCCACGCGATCGCCGGAGCCGCCCAGCTCGCCGCCGAGGGCGTAGACCTGATCCTGGTCAACGTCTCGGGTCGGGGCGACAAGGACGTCGACACCGCCGCCCGGTGGTTCGGCCTGTTGGGCGGGGGGACCCCACCCGAGGCCGGGGTGGACTCGAGCCGGGGTGCCGACGACGGCGAGGGCGAGTACGCGGACGGGGGAGTCGAGGGATGAGCGTTCTCAGCGAGGTCTTCGAGCGGTGCCGTGCCGAGAACCGGGCCGCTCTCATCGGCTACTACCCGGCGGGGTACCCCACGGTCGAGGGGTCGATCGAGGCCGTGCGGACGATGGTCGCCCACGGGTGCGACGTCATCGAGGTGGGGATCCCGTACTCGGATCCCATGATGGACGGTCCCACCATCCAGGCGGCCGCGGACGTGGCGCTGGAGGCCGGCTTCCGGATCCGGGACACCTTCGCCGTGATCCGGGCGGTGGCCGAGGCCGGCGCGGTTCCGGTCGTCATGAGCTACTGGAACCCGATCCTCCAGTACGGCGTCGACCGGTTCGCGGAGGACCTCGCGGCCGCCGGGGGGACCGGGGTCATCACACCGGACCTCATCCCGGACGAGGCGGGGGACTGGATCGCCGCCACGGACGCACACGGGATCGACCGGGTGTTCCTGGTCGCGCCGTCGTCGACGCCCGAACGGCTGGCCATGACGCTGTCCCACACGAGCGGGTTCGTCTACATCCAGGCGGTCATGGGGGTGACCGGAGCGAGGGACGTGGTGTCCGACGCCCCTCGCACCCTCACCGCACGGGTCCGCGAGCATTCGGACCTGGCGTGCGGCGTCGGACTCGGGGTGCGCAACGGTGACCAGGCCGCGGAGATCGCCTCCTATGCGGACGGCGTGATCGTGGGGTCCGCCCTCATCACCGCGGCCACCGAGGGGGGCGAGGCCCTCGCCCGGCTGACGGCCGAGCTCGCGGCGGGCGTGCGTCGGCCGGGGGCCGGCTCGTGATCCCGAGCCCGCCCCAGGGGGTCTGGGAGCTCGGGCCGTTCCCGCTGCGCGCCTACGCGCTGTGGATCATCCTCGGCATCGTCGTGGCCATCTGGTGGGGCGAGAGGCGATGGGTCGCCCGCGGCGGGCGCGCGGGGGTCGTGCTCGACACCGCACTGTGGGCCGTCCCATTCGGGCTCGTGGGTGGTCGCCTCTACCACGTGGCCACCGACTGGTACCGCTACTTCGGGGAGGGCAGGAATCCGGTCGACGCCCTGAAGATCTGGGACGGCGGTCTGGGGATCTGGGGCGCCGTCGCGCTGGGCGCGGTCGGCGCCTACATCGGGCTGCGCCAGCAGGGCATCCGGGCGATCGGTGCGTTCGGCGACGCGGTCGCTCCGGGGATCGTCCTGGCACAGGGGATCGGGCGTCTGGGGAACTACTTCAACCAGGAGCTCTACGGTCGCGAGACCGACGTGCCCTGGGCACTGGAGATCTACCAGCGCTACGACGAGAGCTACGGATACTCCGAGACCATCGGTCGCTCCACCGGGCAGGTGCTCGCGACCGTCCACCCCACGTTCCTCTACGAATTGCTGTGGAACGTCCTGGTGGCCGTGGCGCTGGTGGTGATCGATCGCAGGTTCCGACTCGGACACGGTCGGCTCTTCGCCCTCTACGTGGCCCTGTACTGCTTCGGTCGGTTCTGGGTGGAGTTGCTCCGGGCGGATGCGGCGACCGAGGTCCTCGGGATGCGCATCAACACACTCGTCTCTGTCGTCGTCATGGTGGCCGCACTGGTCTACGTGTGGCGGGCACGCCGGGGCCGCGAGGACCCGTCGGAACTTCGTGCCCCCGAGGACCTGACCGGCGGGTCCCCGGAGGACGCACCCCCGTTGGCCGGTCGTTGACGTCGCGTTAACCGGTCATCCCGGTGAGGGGACTAGATTGGTACGGGTGAACCGTCGTACCAAGATCGTCTGCACCCTGGGTCCCGCCGTCGCGTCGGAGGCCGGCATCCGTGAACTCGTCGATGCCGGGATGAACGTCGCCCGGCTCAACTTCAGTCACGGCGACCATGCCGACCACGAGGCCAACTACCGCTGGGTCCGCAAGGCCTCCGACGAGTCGGGGCACGCCGTCGGTGTGCTCGCGGACCTCCAGGGCCCCAAGATCCGGCTCGGCCGCTTCATCGAGGGTCGCCACGAATGGGCGGAGGGCGACATGGTCGCCATCACCGTCGCGGACGTGGAGGGCACCAAGGACCGGGTCTCGACGACCTACAAGGGGCTGGCCACCGACGCCCGACCCGGCGACCGGCTGCTCGTGGATGACGGCAACATCGGCCTGACGGTGCAGCGGGTCGAGGGCGAAGACGTCCACTGCGTCGTCACCGAGGGGGGCACGGTCTCCAACAACAAGGGCGTGTCCCTCCCGGGGATGAACGTCTCGGTTCCGGCGCTGAGCGAGAAGGACATCGCGGACCTGCGCTTCGCCCTCGCGTTGGGCGTCGACTTCATCGCCCTGTCCTTCGTCCGGTCTCCGGCGGATGTCGACCTGGTGCACGAGATCATGGACGAGGTCGGCGTGCACGTCCCGGTGATCGCCAAGCTCGAGAAGCCCGAGGCGGTCAAGAACCTCGAGTCCATCGTCCTGGCCTTCGACGCGATCATGGTGGCCCGCGGCGACCTGGGCGTGGAGCTTCCCCTGCAGGACGTTCCGCTGGTCCAGAAGCGGGCGATCCAGATCGCGCGGGAGAACGCCAAGCCGGTCATCGTGGCCACACAGATGCTCGAGTCCATGATCGCCAACTCCCGGCCCACCCGCGCGGAGGCGTCCGACGTCGCCAACGCCGTGCTCGACGGGGCCGACGCCGTGATGCTCTCGGGCGAGACCTCCGTGGGCAAGTACCCCATCGACGCGGTGCGGACCATGTCGTCCATCGCCCTCGCGGTCGAGGCCGACTCCACCGCCGCGCCGGACCTCGTCCACATCCCGAGGACCAAGCGCGGGGTCATCTCCTACTCGGCCCGCGAGATCGGGGAGCGGCTGGGCGCCAAGGCGCTCGTCGCGGTGACCTCGACCGGTGACACCGTCCGCCGGCTCGCGCGCCTGCACAGTCATCTGCCCCTCATCGCCATCACCGGCGATCCGCGCATCCGGAGCCAGTTGGCTCTCACGTGGGGTACCGAGACCTTCCTGACCGACCGGGTCCACGAGACGGCGGAGCTCGTCAAGGTGACCGACGAACTGTTGCTCCCACTCGAGGGGTACAACGAGGACGATCTCATCGTGATCGTCGCGGGCAACGTGCCGGGAGTCGAGGGGTCGACCAACTTCATCCTCGTTCACAGGATGGGCGAGGCGGATCACTGATCACCTTCGGGTAACAACTCGGTAGCGCCGGTGAGCACCTGCTCACCGGCGCTTTCGTATCTATTCGTGCTTTTGACGTGACAGAGCCGAGATACATCTGTTACCTTTTTGGAGGCCACCGGGGAAGCCGGTCGGCCCGCCGCTTCGCCAACGCACCGAACTCCGAGGTTTCCCCTGATGTCCGACGCCACTCGAATCCACTTCACCGAGCTCGCCGATCGACTCGGTGTGGCCGGCTCCGGCGCGACCGCCGGCCGCCACCGTGCCGCCCGCTCCGCGAGCGGGATGGGCCGCATCGTCGCCGGCGCCGTGGCCGGTGCCGCTCTCACCGGTGGCGTCGCGATGGCCGCAGCCCCCGCCGCGTCCGCCCAGTCCTCCGACATCGACGTCAACCAGCTCGGCCAGATGGCCCAGGAGTTCGCGCAGGGCATCGGCCTGAACGAGGCGCAGCTGCGGGAGTACGCCATCGATCCCGCGATGTTCGGTTCGCTCGGCCTGCCCGCCGCCGCCGTCGGCGGTGCCCACGCCCCGACCTACGGCCCCATCACCTCGGGCTTCGGTCCTCGCTGGGGGACCTTCCACAACGGCACCGACTTCGGGGCGCCGATCGGTACGCCGATGTTCGCCGCCAAGTCCGGCACGGTCGTCGCCGCCGGCCCGGCCTCGGGTTACGGGCTGTGGATCCGCATCCAGACCGACGACGGGTACCTGCTCGAGTACGGCCACAACGACCAGAACTACGTCTCGGTGGGCCAGCGCGTCCACGCCGGTCAGGTCATCGGCACCGTGGGCAACCGCGGGTACTCGACCGGACCGCACCTGCACTTCGGCGTGCGTAACCCCGCCGGCCAGTGGATCGACCCCGTGCCGTGGCTGCGTGCCAACGGCGTCGCCGTCTGATCGGACCCCTCGAGCAGTCTGCTCGACCCGCCGGAGCCCCGGACACCACGTGTGTCCGGGGCTCCGGCCGTTCCGCGTGCAGACAGATGGCGGATTCTGCATGTGTGGCAGTGTGGGAGGGGTCCGGGCCGGGCCGCGCATGATCCGGTCCCGAGCCGAACCGACCTCGAGGAGAATCAGGGAATGTCACAGACCGTCAGGGGCGTCATCGCCCGTACCAAGGGTGCGGAGGTCGAGCTCGTCGACGTCGTCGTCCCCGATCCGGGACCGAACGACGTCGTCGTCCGCGTGCAGGCGTGCGGCGTCTGCCACACCGACCTGGCCTACCGCGATGGCGGCATCAACGACGAGTACCCCTTCCTCCTCGGTCACGAGGCCGCGGGGATCGTGGAGAGCGTGGGCGACCGCGTGACCCACGTGGCCGAGGGCGACTTCGTGGTGTTGAACTGGCGCGCGGTCTGCGGCGAGTGCCGGGCCTGTAAGCGCGGCCAGCAGCAGTACTGCTTCGCCACCCACAACGCCTCGCAGAAGATGACCCTCACCGACGGCACGGAGCTCAGCCCGGCGCTCGGTATCGGTGCGTTCATCGACAAGACCCTCGTCCACGAGGGGCAGTGCACCAAGGTGGACCCGGCGGCCGACCCGGCCGTCGCGGGACTCCTGGGCTGCGGCGTGATGGCCGGCCTCGGTGCCGCGGTCAACACGGGCAACGTCACGCGCGGCCAGTCCGTCGCCGTGATCGGGTGCGGCGGCGTCGGCATCGCCGCGGTCGTGGGTGCCCGTCTGGCGGGCGCCTCGACCATCGTCGCCGTGGACCTCGACGACACCAAGCTCGAGTGGGCCCGCGAGTTCGGGGCCACCGACGTGGTCAACTCCTCCGGCACGGACCCCGTGGCCGCCATCCAGGAGCTCACGGGCGGCTTCGGCGCCGACGTCGTGATCGATGCGGTCGGCCGCCCCGAGACCTACGAGCAGGCCTTCTATGCCCGTGACCTCGCGGGCACCGTGGTCCTGGTGGGCGTGCCCACGCCCGAGATGCGGCTCGAGATGCCGCTTCTCGACTTCTTCGGCCGCGGGGGTTCGCTCAAGTCCTCCTGGTACGGCGACTGCCTCCCCGAGCGCGACTTCCCGATGCTGGTCGACCTGCATCTGCAGGGGCGGTTGCCGCTGGAGAAGTTCGTCAGCGAACGCATCGGCCTGGACGCGGTCGAGGCCGCGTTCGGCGCCATGAAGTCCGGTTCCGTCCTCCGATCGGTGGTGACCCTGTGAGCGAGACGTACACGAGTGCCGGCAATGCCGGTGGACTGCGTATCGAGAAGGTCGTGACGAGCGGCGTCTTCGCCCTCGACGGCGGCGAGTGGGAGGTGGACAACAACATCTGGATCCTCGGTGACGACTCCGAGGTGTACGTCATCGACGCCGCCCACACCGCCCAGCCGATCATCGACGCGGTGGCCGGGCGCACGGTCAAGGGCATCCTGTGCTCGCACGCCCACAACGACCACATCACCGTCGCCCCGGAGCTCGCCCGCGAGCTCGACACCCGGGTCTTCGTCCACCCCGGCGACCAGATGCTGTGGGAGGAGACCCACCCGACGGTCGCCCACGAGGACCTCGAGGACGGGCAGGTCTTCCAGATCGCCGGGACCGGGTTCACGGTCATGAACACCCCCGGCCACTCGCCGGGCTCGTGTGTCTTCCACGTCCCCGAGGCGGGCGTCCTGTTCTCCGGCGACACCCTGTTCTCCGGAGGGCCCGGTGCCACGGGACGGTCGTACTCCGATTTCCCGACCATCATCACCTCGATCCGCGACCGGATCCTCACCCTGCCCGCCGAGACCCTGGTCCACACCGGCCACGGTGACGGCACGAAGGTGGGCGAGGAGTCCCCACATCTGGAGGAGTGGATCGCCCGGGGCAGCTGACCGGGCACGATGGGGGGATGACGACGACGGACCGCGCCCCGGAGACGGACCGGCGCACCCCCTGGCACACACTGTCCACCGCAGAGGTGGTCTCCCGCCTCGGCGCGGGGTCGAACGGCCTGACCCGCGCCGAGGCGTCGCGTCGTCTCGCCGAGCACGGTCCCAACACCCTGCCGGTGGCGGCCGGGGTGCCGGCCTGGAGACGGGTCCTGCGGCTGCTCCGCGACCCCATGATCATGGTTCTCGCGGTGGCCGCCGTGGTGAGCGCCGTGATCTCGCGCGAGTGGGAGACCCCGGTCGTCATCCTCCTGGTGGTGGTGCTCAACACCGTGCTGAACTACGTGCAGGAGACGCGGGCCGAGGAGAGCCTGGCCGCGTTGCGCGACATGGCGGTGCCGCACAGCCGGGTGGTGCGGGACGGCGCCGAGGTGGAGGTGGACAGCGCGGATCTCGTCCCGGGGGACGTCGTGGTGGTGGAATCCGGCGACAGGGTCCCCGCTGACGGTCGCGTTCTCGAGGCGTCCCGGTTCCAGGTGGCGGAGTCGGCCCTGACCGGCGAGTCGGTCCCCGTGGACAAGACGGCGGGAGCGGTGGCCGCCGCGGACGCGCCGCTCGGTGACCGCACCGGCATGGTGTTCATGAACACCGAGGTCACCCGCGGTCGGGCGCGCGTGGTGGTCACGGGGACCGGTGAGCGCACGGAGATGGGGGCGATCGCCGAGCTGCTCGGCGGGGCGGGCGGTGAGCAGACGCCGCTCCAACGGCGGATCGGGGTCCTGGCACGGGTCCTCACCGTGATCGCGCTGGTCGTGGTGACGCTGGTGATGGGGATCGGACTGGTGCGCGGGCAGTCCTGGGAGGACATGCTCCTCAGCGCGGTCTCGCTCGCCGTGGCCACCATCCCGGAGGGCCTCACCGCCGTGGTGGCGTTCACCCTCGCGATGGGCGCCGCGAGGCTCGCCCGTGAGGGGGCGATCATCAAGAACCTCGCGGCGGTGGAGACCCTCGGGTCGACCAGCCACATCGCCACGGACAAGACCGGGACCCTCACCCTCAACGAGATGACCGTGACGCGGATCGTCGCGGGCGGTTCCGCCTACACCGTCACCGGGACCGGATACGAGGCGACCGGCACGGTCCTGTCGTCCGATCCGGATGCCGTTCCGGACCTCCGGAGGGCGGCGGTCGCCATGACGCTGTGCAACGACGCGATCGTGACCGACGGCGAACTCGTCGGCGACCCCACCGAGGGCGCTCTCCTCGTGGCCGCCACCAAGTGCGGGCTCGACGTGGAGGGACTGCGTGCCGCACGGCCGCGGGTGGCCCAGGTGCCCTTCGACTCCGACCACAGGTTCATGGCCACCGTCAACCGCTCACCGGGCGGGGAGCTCGCGCTCAGCGCCAAGGGCGCGACCGGTGCGCTGCTGCCCCGGTCGACCCACGTGTGGAACGGCACGGACGCCGTGGAGCTCACCGACGAGCTGCACGAGGCGATCCGTCTCGCGACCGAAGAGCTCGCGGAGCGGGGCCTGCGGACCCTGCTCGTGGCGGGGCGCCCGTTCGAGTCGGCACCAGGCGAGGACGGATCCGGCGAGACCGGAGTAGATGAGAGCGTGCTCCTCGACGAGGTGCGGGGGCTGACCGTGTTCGCGGTGGTCGGCATCGTCGACCCGCCCCGGTCCGAGGCCGCCGAGGCCATCCGGGTGGCGCGCGCGGCCGGGATCTCCGTCCACATGATCACCGGAGACCACCTCGTCACGGCCTCGTCGATCGCCCGCGACCTGGGGATCGAGGGGGAGTCGGTGCGAGGGGTCGATCTCGACGGGATCGACGACGACGAGCTGTCCGAGCGGGCTCCCGGAATGGGAGTCCTCGCCCGGGTGTCCCCCGAGCACAAGATCCGGATGGTCCGGGCCCTGCAGTCCGGCGGGGACGTGGTGGCCATGACCGGGGACGGCGTCAACGACGCACCCGCGCTGAGTCAGGCCGACATCGGGATCGCGATGGGGATCACCGGCACCGACGTGTCCAAGGGTGCGGCCGACATGGTGCTCACGGACGACAACTTCGCGACCATCGTCTCGGCCGTCGAGCAGGGCCGCGGAATCTACGACAACATCGTGAAGTTCGTGAAGTTCCAGCTCACCACCGCGTGGGCGTTCGTTCTGGTGTTCCTCGCCAGCGGGCTGTTCGGGTTGGCGGCCGTGCCGTTCACCGCCC
Organism: Dietzia cercidiphylli; assembly: GCF_014145145.1. GTDB lineage: Bacteria > Actinomycetota > Actinomycetes > Mycobacteriales > Mycobacteriaceae > Dietzia > Dietzia natronolimnaea. The sequence goes on along the minus strand of NZ_JAALEA010000003.1, from coordinate 1,423 downwards.
TGCAGGTCCTGCTGGTCAACATCGTCATGGACGGCCCGCCCGCCATGGCGCTGGGTGTGGAGCCCGTGGAGAAGAACGCGATGCGGCGGCCGCCCCGACCCGCGGACGAGCAGATCCTCACCCCGTCACGACTGGTGCGGATCCTGTGGCTGGGCGTGGTCATGGCCACCGGGACACTGCTGGTCCTCGCGTTCGCGGAGACGCTGTTCCCCGAGCGCGCGGGCGTGCCGTTGTTCGCCACCACCCTCGCCTACGCCGCCTTCGTGTTCTTCCAGGTGTTCAACCTGATGAACGTCCGCTCCACGGACGGTTCGGTGTTCTCCCGGGACATGGCGCACAACGCCCCGATCTGGGTGGCACTGGCGGCGGTCCCGCTGCTGTTGGTGGCCGTGGTCCAGGTGCCCTTCCTCCAGGGGATCTTCGACACCACCCCGTTGCACGCGGACGAGTGGTTGTTGGCGGTCGCGGTGGGCTCGTCGATCCTCTGGCTCGAGGAGCTCCGGAAGATCGGGGCGAGGTGGCGTGCTCGGCGGCAGGAGGGATCGGGCACGATGGTGGTGGTCTGACGCGCCCCTGTCGAGGGCGCCGCCACCGGCGATTCCGGCGGGCGCGACGTGGTCAGGCAGAGGAGGAGTCACGATCATGGGCAGGGTCACCGCCAGCAACACCATCGTCATCGAGGCGCCCGTCGCGACCGTGACGGCCGCGATCGCGGACTACGCCCAGGTCCGTCCCCGGATCCAGCCCGAGCAGTTCACCGCGTACAGGTTGATCGAGGGCGGCCAGGGGCACGGCACCGTGGCGGCGTGGAACCTCCAGGCCACCAAGAAGCGCAGCCGGGACGTCAAGGCCACGGTGACCGTGGACGAGGCCGCGGCGCACTGGTCGCTGGTGGAGAAGGACGCCAATTCGTCCATGGCCACCACCTACACGGTCCGCGAGGCCACCGGCGGTGCGCTGGTGGAGATGACCACGTCGTGGGACGGGGCCGGGGGAGTGGGCGGGTTCTTCGAGCGGACCTTCGCCCCGGCCGGGCTCAAGCGGATCCAGCACCAGTTGCTCTCGAACCTCAAGGCCGACGTCGAGGGGTAGGCCCCGAGCGTGGAGCCGAGGGGTAGGCCCCGGGCGTGGAGCCGAGGGATAGGTCCCGAACCAGGCGCCGGGGGGTAGGCCCCGGGCTTGGAGCCGCGGGGTAGGCCCCGGTGCTTAGCGGTCCGGGTTGTCAGGGGCCTCCCTCGTCGTCATCGTGTCCGATTCCCCGGGCTCGGCGGTGGCGGTCGTGGTGACGTCCACGCGCTCGGGTGTATCCCCTCCGGTAGCCACCTCGGCCGCCGCGAGGTCGGTTCCCGACGGGGCCGCCGCCGCGGTGGCTTCGCGGGCGGCCTCGGCCTGGGCCGAGCCGGTCCGGAGCACGATCGGTGGC
>NZ_JAALEA010000039.1 GCF_014145145.1 Dietzia cercidiphylli | reverse complement strand
CTAGTGGGTATCTCCGTTAGTTCGTCGGGGGTCGGTGATCCAGGCGGTGGGGTCGCCGAGGTAGAGGCCGCAGGCGGTGTCGAGGGCTTCTTCGGGAGTGCCTGAGGGCCATCCGTTTGGCAGGGCGGCTTGTTGGTAGTCGTTGTGGCTGGCGCGGTAGATCGCAAAGCCCCAGTTGCTGGCTGATCCGGCGTAGCGCAGTCGGCAGAGCTTGACTTCGTCGCCGTCGGTCAAGGTGGCATCGACGTAGGCAAACCCGGCCCGGTAGCGGGTGTGCAGTTCCTGGATCTGGGGCCACCGTTCGGACGCGCGCGCCAGGAGTTTCTGTCGCAGTGAGGTCTGGGTCGACTCGGGAATCTTGGCCATGATCTCCATCATCGCCGCCGCCCGTTCTCGCCCTCGACTTCCGGCTTGTTCCGGCGTGGCGGCTTGGCGGTCGCCTCCGGCTGGGCCAGAAATGAACATGCCTCCCACCAGCGCCGACATCGTCATCCTCACCGACAAGGAACGCGACGAGCTGACCCGCCGCGCGAACGCTGCCCGCTGTGCGCACCGTGACGTACTGCGCGCCCGGATCGTCCTGGCCGCCGCAGACGGTGACGCGAACGCTGTGATCGCCCGCGACATCGGGGTGTGTGACGACACCGTGCGCCAGTGGCGTCATCGCTTCTGCGCCGAGCGCCTCGAGGGGCTCAAAGACCGGCCCCGCTCGGGACGGCCGCGCGTGTTCACCCCCGTCGAGGTCGCCCAGGTCAAAGCGTTGGCGTGTACGCGTCCGGCTGACCACGGTCTGCCGCTGACCAGATGGTCGGCCGCCGAGCTGAGAGCCCACGCCGTGGCCACCGGGCTGGTGCGCCCGGTGGCCACGGCGACGATCGGGCGCTGGCTGGCCGCCGATGCGATCAAGCCGTGGCAGCACCGATCGTGGATCTTCCCTCGCGACCCCAACTTCGCCGTCAAGGCCACCCGGGTGCTGGATCTGTACCACCGCCGCTGGAACGGCATCGAGTTAGGCGATGATGAGTACGTCATCAGTGCTGACGAGAAATCGCAGCTCCAAGCCCTCAAACGCCGTCACGCCGAGACTCCCGCCAGGCCCGGTCAGCCGCGGCGCGTGGAGTTCGAGTACCGCCGCGGTGGGACGTTGGCCTACTTCGCCGCCTACGACGTCCACCGTGCCCGCGTGATAGGGATGACCGCATCAAAGACCGGGATCGCCCCGTTCACCGAACTGGTCGAGCAGGTGATGACCCAGGAACCCTACGCCAGCGCCAAGCGAGTGTTCTGGGTCGTCGACAACGGCTCATCCCACGCAGGTCAGGCCTCGATCGACCGAATGAGCCAGGCGTTTCCCAACGCGGTCCTGGTGCACCTACCGGTGCACGCCTCGTGGCTCAACCAGGTCGAGATCTACTTCTCGATCCTGCAGCGCAAAGCCATCGCCACCGGCGACTTCGCAAACCTCGACGACCTCGCCGCACGCATCCTCAACTTCGAGAATCGCTACAACCACAGCGCTGAACCGTTCGGCTGGAAGTACACCCGCGATGACCTCAACCGCCACCTCGACCGTCTCAACAACGACGGCACGCTCCGCGCAGCGGCCTGACCCCCGACGCACTAACGGAGATACCCACTAGCCTGCTCCGTGCCCCTCCGGGACCCGTTCGGACGGGTCCTCGATCGGACCCGGGGCGGTGCCGGCGCCGAACGGGCGGCCACCCAACTCCTCGCGGTGATGCGGGGAGAGGAGGCCCGCGAGGTCCGGCCCCTTGGGCACGATTCCGGTGGGGTTCACGTCGCGGTGGACGTTGTAGTAGTGCTCCTTGATCTGCGGGAAGTCGCAGGTGTCACCGAAGCCGGGCGTCTGGAACAGGTCGCGCAGGTAGCCCCACAGGGCCGGCATCTCGGTGATCTTGTTGCGGTTGGCCTTGAAGTGGCCGTGGTAGACCGCGTCGAAACGCACCAGAGTGGTGAACAGCCGGATGTCCGCGACGGTGATCGTGTCACCGGCGAGGTACCGACGGGTGGTCAACCGCTCCTCGAGCCGGTCCAGCGAGGCCCAGAGCTCGTCGTAGGCCTGTTCGTAGGCGCCCTGCTCGGCCGCGAAACCGCTGCGGTACACGCCGTTGTTCACGGTCGGGTAGATCCACGAGTCCAGTTCGTCGATCTCGTCGCGGTGCTCGTCGGGGTACAGGTCCGGGGCGCCGTCACGGTGGAAGGCCGACCATTCCGTGAGCAGATCTAAGTTGAGCTTCTGGTACGCGTTGGTCACCACCGACCCGGTGGGCAGGTCGACGAGGGCCGGGACGGTGATGCCCCGCGGGTAGTCGGGAATCCGGTTGAAGTAGGCCTCCTGGAGCCGGTGCATGCCCGTGACCGGGTCCTTGCCGTCGGGGTCGAGGTCGAAGACCCAGGAGTTGACGTCGTGGGTCGGGCCCGCCAGACCCATGGAGATGGCGCCCTCCAGACCCATCAGACGGCGGACGATGATCGAGCGGCTGGCCCAGGGGCACGCACGGGCCGCCATCAGGCGGTACCGTCCGGCCTCGACGGGCCACCGCATCTCGCCGATCTTCTCGCCCACCGGGTCCGATCCCGCCGGGAGATCCGCCACGACCCGATCGTTGATGTAGGTGGCGTCGCGGACGAACTCCCCGTCCTCCGAGGCGTTCTTGGCTGGCATGAACTCGGTGTCGTCTGCCATGGGGTCTCCTACGGTCGTCGTCGCGGCCAGTGGTTGATGCATCACCAATATAGCCGGTCGGCGGCCCCCGCGCCAGCACATCCGGGTGATCCGGGGCGCCCGGTGTGCCACGCTGGCCGCATGGACTCCGCGCACGTCGACGACGTTCCCACCCGCTACGCCGAGTTCGCCGAGTTCGAGGTTCGCGGCCGCACCCCGGTCTACCTGGCGTGGGCCCGGGGGATCGCCGAGGACCCCGCGACGTGCGAGCTCATCGGGAGCCTGCCCCGGATCAAGCGACAGCCCGCACTGGTCTTCGCCTCCGCCCGGCACGCCGGCGCGCCCGAGACCGAGGACTACCCGGTGTTCCGGGAGTTCGTCCACGACCACTGGACGCAGATCGAACGGATCGCCCTCACCCACTCCACGCAGACCAACGAGGCCAAGCGGTGCGCGGTCCTCCTGCCGTTCCTCTCCCTGCTCCCGGGCCCGCTCTCGCTCGTGGAGATGGGGGCCTCCGCCGGCCTGTGCCTCTACCCGGACCGGTACGCCTACCGGTACGCGCTCGACGGCGGCTCCACCCACGAGCTGCGACCGGCGGGATCGGATACGGCCGCCCCGGCCGCCGGCACGCCGGTCCTCGACTGCGCCCTGCGCGACGGCGTCCCCCGCCCGC
>NZ_JAALEA010000399.1 GCF_014145145.1 Dietzia cercidiphylli | reverse complement strand
AGCTATGCCCGGCAAGCGCCAACGTCATGATGGCTTTGTAGTCGGCCATGCAGCCTCCTCAAATAGGAACAGACGGCGCAGTCGCGCCGCCTACCTTGAGCAGACCACCCCGGCTGCCCCGAGGAGTACCAAGTCGTCAGAATCGCGGTACCGAATCGCCGGACCGTAAGTACCATCTGGCCCTATCTGCCACTTTGGAGGTGCGGGAGCCGACGATGAACGACAGACCTGCGTCTTCGAGGGCGTTCAGGTTGGCCGCCGAGAGCATCCCCGCATCAGCCACGACGACCATGTCCGTGATTGCGTGCCGCTCCTGGAAGGCGGTGATCACTGGGATCAAGGTCTTGGTCTCTGCCTTGTTGCCCTCGAAAACGTGCACGTCCAGCGGGAATCCGTCACGGGCTACCAACAGTCCGACAGTGATCTGCGGATCCACTCGGCGTTCCTTGCTCATGCCGACTTTGCGTAGGCCGTCTTCTTTCTCGGCCTCGAAGTACAACGTGGTCAGGTCATACAAGATCAGGGCGACGCCGGGGCCGCCGGCGGCCGTGACGTGGCGCCAGCAAGCGGTAGCGATGAGGGTGCGGTAGTCGCGGGCAACCACCCGACCCAGACAGTTATAGAGCGTGTTGACGTGCGGCGGATCCAAGCCCAGTCCCCTGAGCACCCGTACCGAATCGAGTTTGCTCGTCGGATCGACCAGACGGGCCAGTACCAGGTCACGGAACACCGAGTCGGCCACCACGTCAAAGCCGAGACGCTCGTAGCTGCCCGCCAGGCCTTGCCACAAAATTCGTGACGACGACCGTTTGGCCACGGCAGCCGAGCTGGCGGGCAGATCGATCACCGCAGATGCCCGGTCCTCTAGTCCAAGCTCGAGTTCGTGCTGGTCAGCATGGATTCGTTGCTTGGCGACCTCGATCAATGCCGCGAGCTCGCCGGGCGTGTGGGCGGAGCCAATATGCGCAACCATCTGGCGCCGGCCACGGATCTTCTCCCAGATCTGCACGCCGATGGCCCCGGAGGCGGTCTTGGATTGCACCACGTACAGACCCACCACCTCCAAGTTCCGCTCAATTAGTGACCCGCGCGCGGCATGTTAAAACTCGTGACCTGCAACGATCCTAACCCCGCTGATTCATGGAGTGTGAGGACGGCTTCTGCCGGGTGACGGTGGGTGCGATTGCGTCCATGGGCGTGCGGGAGCGCCGGCTGGCGCTGCCGGTGGCGGGTCTCCGGGTGGTGCTGTCGTGGGCGGGCAGGTGAGGTCAGGCGGGTTTGGGGATCGCGGCGATCGTG
>NZ_JAALEA010000398.1 GCF_014145145.1 Dietzia cercidiphylli | reverse complement strand
CAGATCCGCGCTTTCCGAAAGGCGTCCCAAACACCTGGACGACCACTCCCGACTGGTCTACTCCGAGGTCCACGACGACGAGACCGGTGCGACCGCCGCCGCCGTATTGGCCAACGCGGTGGCGTGGTTCGCCGACAGGAACGTCACCGTGCGCCGCGTGCTCAGTGGCAGATAGGGCTTGTCGGTACCGCGGGTCCGGCGAGTTGGTACTGCTGTTCCGGCGACCCGGAACCGGCCCGCGCGTGAGGCGGGCCGGCACCGTCGGGGGTTACTCCCAGTAGCCGGTGGTCGCCCGGGCTTGGTCGTCGCGTTGGCGTCGCATGTCGACTTCGCCGAGGTTGATCTCGCGGGCGTTGTTGGCCAGCCGGTTGACGATGGAGTCCGCGGCCACCCGGTCAGGTAGGGCCTCGAGCCAGTACGCCGGTCGGGATTGTGAGGCGATCATCGTCGGCAGCCGGTGCTCCCGGTTGGCCAGCACGGCGAACAGGTCGTTCGCGGCCTCGGGGTCGATGCCCACGGTGAGGAAGTCGTCGATGATCAGCAGTTCCACGTCCGACAGGTCGTTGAGCATTTTTTGGTGGCGGATCCCGTCACCACGGGCGATGACCAGCCGCCGGGCGAGTTCGTCCATGCGGGCGTAGGTGACGGTGTGCCCGTTCTGGCAGGCGGCGATCCCAATCGCGCAGGCCAAGTATGTCTTCCCGCCGCCGGTCGGCGAGAGCACCAGCAGGTTGGTGGGGTCTTGCCTCCAGTTGTGTCCGGCGTAGCGTTTCATCCGCACCGGGGTGATCCCGCGTCCTTCCTGGTAGTTGATCTCCGCGATCGAGGCCTGCGGGATCGGGAACTTCGCGGCGCGGATCAGCTTGTCGATCCGGTGGGCTTGGCGCTGGTCCAGGGCGTCGTCGACGGCGGTGAGGAAGATCTGCTCCGGGGTGAGCTCGTCATTGGCCTCATCGCTGATGAGCTCCTCGAACCGGGTCGCCACGTGCGTGATGCGCAGGTTGCGGAACTTCTGGTGATCGATCTCGGTGAACATCACACGCCCTCCCCGCTGCGGCCGCGCGAGTAGTGATCGGCCGAGCGGACTTGAATCGCGCCGTCGTCTCGGGCCCCGGCCGGTGGCGGCGGTTTTCGTGTGGCCGCCGCCGGGACCACGGGCCGGGGCGCCTTGTGGTCGGAGTCGATGCTCGCCATGACGCGTTTGAGCACGCTGTAGCTACCGGCACTGTTCTGGTTGAGCAGTACCTGGCAGGCTGCCTCGAGCCGCTGGCGACTGCGCTTGCCGAGAGTTTCGAGGATGTTCTGGCAGTCCAGATAGCCCTGCGCCTCGATCACGTGACGATCCAGGATCTGGGCGATCACCTTCTCGGTGGCGGGGCCGAACCCGCGGGCACGGTCGGTGAACCACTGCCGGGACCACAGACCGTCGATACCCTGGTGCTCCTTCGGGGCGTGAGCGAGCACGGTCGAGTACTGGCCTTTGCGGCCGTGGCGCCGTGGGTGCTCGCAGACGACCTGGTCACCGTCGAAGAGCGTCACCGACTGCGCGGTCAACCGGACTCGCAGCAGTTGACCGGCGAAGGTGTACGGCACCGAGTAGTACTGCGAATCGCAGGAGACGTGATAGTTCCGTCCGACCTTGAGCTGCTTCCACTCCACCGTGGCGAACCCGTCGTCTGGCAGCACCGCCAGCAGCGGCGCCTCATCGGACTCGAATCGCTCCCACCGTGTCGTACCGTCAGCCCGGCGAATCTGGGTGTTGATCTCGGCGACGCGGTCATCAATCGCCGCGTTCAGGGCCTCGACGGTGGTCCACACCTCCTCGGCGAGGTAGCCGATCACGCGCTTGTTGACCACGTCCACCGCCGACTCCACGGCCGCTTTGTCTGTCTTATCCCGAGTTCGGGATAAAAAGGACTATCCCGAGGATTCTGTAATCCCGAGTCGC
>NZ_JAALEA010000397.1 GCF_014145145.1 Dietzia cercidiphylli | reverse complement strand
GCGCCGTAGTAGGAGAAGTTGATCCCGAACCACACGATCCACAACGCGCCGGTCCGTCTGCGCAGCCGCGGCGACCAGATCGACTCGCGGGCGGCCTCCTCGCGGGGGGACTCTCCGACCGGGGCGACCCGATCAGGCGCCGCCCGGTCCGGCAGCGGCGTGGTCCCGGTGGTCTCGGCGGCGGGCGGTTCGACCCCGGCCGAGGCCTCGTACTCGCGGACGATCCGCTCGGCCTCGTCGACCCGACCCTTCGACTCCAGGAACCGCACCGACTCGGGTAGCCCGAACCGGATCACCAGCGCGTAGGCGGCGGGGACCAGCCCGATGGCCAGCGCCCAGCGCCACCCGTCGTCACCGGTCGGGACCACGAAGTACCCGATGAGCGCCGCCATGATCCAGCCGACGGCCCAGAACCCCTCGAGGATCACCACCACCCGGCCGCGGATCCGGCGGGGCGCGAACTCGCTGACCAGCGTCGACGCCACCGGCAATTCGGCACCCAGCCCCAGTCCCACGATGAAGCGCAGGACGATGAGCACGGCGATGCCGGTCGACAGTGCCGCCGCGCCCGTGGCCAGCCCGTAGACCAGCAGCGTCGCGGCGAAGACCTGGCGGCGACCGATCCTGTCGGCGAGCAGACCCCCCAGCGCGGCGCCGATCGCCATTCCGACGAACCCGATGGAGCCGATCCAGGACAGCTCGGTGGGGGTGAGCGCCCAGTGCACTGCCAGCGCGGCCATGACGAAGGAGATGAGGCCGACGTCCATGGCGTCCAGCGCCCAGCCGACCCCGGATCCGAGCAACAGCCTGCGGTGCTTGCGGGTGAACGGCAGGCCGTCGAGGCGCTCCGTGCGTGTGGTCATGCGCGACAACGCTACTCCCGGCCCGCGGGCGTCCCACTCGCGTGGCGACCGGCCGACACCTCGAGGCGGCGCCCTCCCGCGGGTGCCCCACGGCGCCCTCGGCGAGCCCTGCGGCGCCCTCCCGCCGGTGCCTCACGGCGCCCTCCGGCGAGTGGTCGCGAATCGCGCCTGAACCGGAAGGTCACCTCGCGGAACGTGAGCGGATGTGACCACGCAAGGAGACGGGCTCACCGGCGGACGGCGGCCGTGCGGCGCAGGAGAAATCGCCACGAGGTCTGGACTTGGACCAGTGTCCGGGTAGCCTGGTGGAGTATGTGTTTCACATCACAGACTGGGGAGTGCCTCGTGGACACCACTGATCACGCCAGCCCGGGCGGCGCCGACTTCGACACCGTGATCCGCGGCGGGACCGTCTACGACGGAACCGGCGCGCCGGGCGTCCGGTCCGACGTCGGGATCCGATCCGGCGTCGTCGCGGCGGTGAGCCCCACCCCGCTCCCGATCTCGCCCCGCACCCGCGTCATCGAGGCCGGCGGCAGATGGGTGATGCCCGGATTCGTCGACACCCACACCCACTACGACGTCGAACTGCTGGTCTCCCCCGGGCTCGGCGAGTCGGTGCGGCACGGGGTGACCACCGTGCTCGTGGGCAACTGCTCCCTGTCCGGGGTCTACTCGGACACCGTCGACGTGGCCGACCTGTTCAGCCGAGTCGAGGCCCTGCCCCGGGACGCCGTCCTCGAGGCACTCGAGCGCACGAAGTCCTGGTCCGACCCGGCGGCATGGCGGCGCGCGGTCGAGGCCCTGCCGCTGGGGCCCAACGTGGCGAGCTTCCTCGGCCACTCCGACGTCCGCGCCTCCGTGATGGGCCTGGGCCGGGCGACCGATCCGGAGCACTCCCCCGGTCGGGAGGAGTTGCGCGAGATCGAACGGCGGGTGGACGAGGCCCTCGACCAGGGTTTCCTCGGGGTCTCCACCATGACCAACCCGTGGGACAAGATGGACGGCGACCGCTACCGCTCGCGGACCCTGCCCTCCACACACGCCTCGTGGAAGGAGTTCCGGCGCCTCAGCCGGATCCTCCGCCGGCGCGACCGGGTCCTGCAGGGCGTACCGAACCTCAACACCAAGGTCGACGTGGCCTTCTACGTGGCCACCAGCACGGGACTCTTCCGCAAGCCGCTGCGGGTCTCACTCCTCGCCGCCGCGGACACCCTCGCCGAGCCGTGGGTCAACCGCATCTTCCGTCCACTGGCATGGGTGGCCAACACCCTCGGAAGGGGCAGGTTCGTGTGGCAGCACCTGCCCACCACCTTCAAGGTGTGGGCCGACGGGATCGACCTGGTGGTCTTCGAGGAGTTCGGCTCCGGACGCGAGGCACTGCACCTCGTCGACGAGATGGCCCGCACCGACCTGCTCGAGCAGGAGAGCTACCGGCGCTGGTTCCGCCGCGACTTCGAGAAGCGCTTCAGCCCGCGGGTGTGGCACCGCGACTTCGACGACGCGCTCATCGTGGCCTGCCCCGACGAGGCGCTGGTCGGCCAGACCGTCGGCGACGTCGCCCGCGCCCGGAAGCTCCACCCGGCGGACGCCTACCTCGACCTCGTCGTGGAGCACGGCGCCGACCTGCGGTGGACCACCACCATCGCCAACGCGCGGGAGAAGGTCGCCAACCGGTTGGCGCGGACCCCGGGCATCACCATCGGCTTCTCCGACGCGGGGCGCACCTGCGCAACATGGCTTTCTACAACTTCGGCGTGCGCCTGCTCGAGCGCGTGCACCAGGCCCGGCTGGGCGGCACGCCGTTCCTCACCACCGAGGAGGCCGTGTTCAAACTCACCGGCGAACTCGCCGACTTCTATCGCCTCGACGCCGGTCGCCTGGAGGTCGGCCGGCGCGCAGACGTTGTGGTGATCGACCCGTCCGGGCTGGACGGCACCTCCCTCGATTACCACGAGGAGACCATGCCCGAGTTCGGTGGAATCCGCCGGATGGTCAACCGCAACGACGCCGCGGTGGCCGCCACGATCATCGGCGGCCGGGTGGTGTGGTCCGACGGGGAGTTCGCGCAGGGCTACGGCCGGGATTTCGCGGCGGGCCGGTTCCTGCCCGCGGGCGAGGCCGTGGGCCCGCGGGAGCGCAGCCAGCGCGTCAACGCGACGGCCGACCTCACTTCCGAGGTTTAGGCGGTTTAGCGCGCTTTATGGGCATCCACCTAAAGCGCGCTAAACCGACTAAACTGCCCCCATGGACCCAAGAACTAATCCGTATACCCCCAACGCGGGCGCCGAACCAGAAGTGGTTGTCGGCCGCGAAGATCAGCTCGAGTCTTTTGATGTACTACTCGCCAGACTGGAGCGCGGCCGCACAGAACAGTCAATGATTGTCACTGGGCTCCGAGGAGTCGGCAAGACCGTCCTACTACAGCAGTTTCTCCAGAAGGCACGGGAGAACAAGTGGACGGTCATGGACATGGAAGCCGAGAAGAACGACACCTCCGCGTTTCGACGTGACCTTGGTTCGCGCTTCTACAGTGCCCTCCTGCAACTGTCCCCCAAGGCCCGGTGGAGTGAACGCGCGAAGCATGCCGCATCTGTCGCGAAGTCGTTTTCGCTCACTGCGAGCCCAGAAGGGCTCGTTACGTTCGGACTAGATATCGCCCCGGCGGAAGGAGTTGCCGATAACGGCAACTTGACCCAAGATCTCGTGGACCTGTTCGTCGCCGTGGGTACAGCCGCACGGGAAAAAGAGACTGGAGTAGTCATCCTCTTGGACGAAGTCCAATTTCTCGACAAAGAGCAATTGGGCGCGATGATTACCGCTCTCCATAAGACCGTTCAGTACAAATTGCCGATCACAATGGTTGGCGCAGGATTGCCACAGATAGCCGAACTAGCCGGAGATGCCAAGTCATACGCCGAACGACTTTTCAAGTTTCCCCGAATCGGAAACCTCTCCAAGACGGATGCAGCTGCCGCCTTATCGGAGCCAGCTCGGAGCGAGGGCGTCCTCTTCAACGACGACGCACTAGAGCACGCCTTCGAGATTACCGAAGGGTACCCGTACTTCATCCAAGAGCTCGGCTACGCCGTTTGGACCATAGCCGATGGGGGCGTAATCACTCGTCAGGATATCGATGACGCAATCGTCGGATACACCGCAAAACTCGACCAGTCCTTTTTTCAGGTACGGCTCGATCGATGTACAGAACTGCAACGGGCCTACTTGCGGGCTATGGCAGACCTCGGACCGCATCCTCAGAAGGCGAATGACGTGGCCGAGCGAATGGGTCGGACCTCACAGAACCAAGCGCCAACTAGAGCCGAACTAATTTCAATGGGACTTCTTTACACTCCTGAGCATGGTTACGCGGCGTATACAGTTCCTCAGTTCGACCAATATATGCTTCGGGCGATTCCCCGATTAGCGGTGCCGGAAAAACGCAAACGCAGGACGCAGCGCGATCAATAACTCCAGAATTGCCTGAGGTTACTGGCCGAGAAGCCTGAGCAGCTGTGACCGCAGCCGCGCAGGCTGCGGACACCCGCAGCACTCACTCCGTGGGCATCCCGGCGTCCTCCCAGGCGGAGTAGCTGCCCTCGAGCTCGGTGACGTCGTACCCGACGCTGCGCAGCGCGCTGGCCACGACCGAGCTACGGGCACCCGACTGGCAGTAGGTGACGATCCTTCCCGAGTCGGGCAGTTCGTCGCGTTCCCACATCACCTGGCCACCGTGCAGCTGGGTGGCGTCCGGGACGTGGCCCTCGTCGTACTCGGACGTGGCGCGGACGTCGAGCACCATCGCGTGCTCGTAGGACTCCAGGTCCTCCGGCGTGACGGTCTCGGGGCGGAATGTGGGCAGGCCGTCGGTGGAGGTGACGTACCCGCGTGTGGAGTCGACGCCGACCCGGATGACGTGACGCCGCAGCTCGTCCGCCGCCTCGGCGTCCTCTGCGAGGAAGACCAGGCCGCGGGCGTCCTTCTCCGGATCGATCGCCCAGCCGGCGTAGGTGCCCGCCTGGCCGGCGGGGAGGTTGATGGCGCGGTCGACGGTGCCGTCGTGGACGTCGTCGGCGGGGCGAGGGTCGACGACGACGAGGTCGCCGGACTCGATGCCGGAGGCGACCTCCTCCGCTGGCAACTCCTGCAGCTCCGGCAACGGATGGCCGAGCACGGAGGGGCCGTCCCGGTTCTCGCGCTTCATCCGCCCGAAGTACGCCGGCGCGTCGGGCTGGCCGTCGAGGAGTTCGGAGATGAAGCCCTCCTCGTCGTCGTTCTCCACGTACTTCGGCCACCACGCGAACTTCCGCTCGTATCCCACCGAGCTGGACGGCAGCGCCCCCAGCGACTTGCCGCAGGCCGAGCCGGCGCCGTGGGCCGGGAACACCTGGACGTGATCGGGAAGGGTGAGGAAGCGCTCGCGGAGGCTGGCGAAGAGCTGCGTGGCGCTCTCGTAGCGGGTGTCCTCGCCGCCCGAATCGCTGCCGCCGGCGGTCTCGTCGAGCAGGTCCGGACGCCCGAGGTCGCCACAGAACACGAAATCGCCGGTCAGCGCGTAACCGGGCTCGTCGGCGAACGCGCCGTCGGTGATGAGGAACATCAGGTGCTCGGGCGTGTGGCCGGGGGTGTGCACGGCCTCGAGGCGGACGTTGCCGAGCTCGATGGTGTCGCCGTCGCGGAGCCGCTCGCCCTCGAAACCGTAGCGCCAGTCCTCGCCGCCCTCGTCGGAGAGGTACGTGGTGGCACCGGTGGCGGCGGCCAGCTCGCGGGTGCCGGACAGGTAGTCGGCGTGGATGTGGGTCTCGGTGACCGTGACGATGGTCATGCCGTGCTGGTCGGCCATCTCGACGTAGGGCCGGAGGTCGCGGCTGGGGTCCACGACGATCGCCTCGCTGCTGCTCTGGCAGCCGATGAAGTAGCTGGCGTGGGCGAGGTCGTAGTCATAGATGCGTTCGAAGAGCATGGTGTGTGTCCGTTTCCGTGGGGAACAGGTACACACTCCACCGTAAAACCCTCGGGGGTATAGCGCCACCCCTCGGCGCGGACGACGCGCACACTGGACCGGAGTACCCGCCACCGACGAGAGGACCGCGCGCCGTGTCTGACTCACACCAGTCCGAATCGCACCAGCCCGAATCACACCCGTCCGAAGCACACCCGTCCGGCTCCCCGCTGACCGACGACCTGCGCCGCCTGCTCGCCCGGCCGAATCCGTGCGTCATGGCCACGCTGCGCAAGGACGGCTCCCCGGTGACCGTGCCCACCTGGTACCGGTTGGTCGCCGACCGCATCCACCTCAACCTCGACGCCGGCCGGGTCCGACTCCAGCACCTGCGGCGCGACCCGCGGGTGGCACTGTCCGTGCTGGACGCGGACGACTGGTACTCGCACGTGAGCATCCAGGGCCGGATCACCGAGATCGCCGAGGACCCGGACCTGGCCGGCATCGACGCGCTGTCCCGGCACTACACGGACCAGCCGTACCCGGTCCGCGATCGCGCCCGCGTCGACGTCTGGCTGGAGATCGAGCGGGTACACACGTGGGGGTCCGCGGCGCGATCCTGATCCGGCGGCGGGCGACGCGGCATAGCCTCTGGGCAGACCTCCAGCCCCTCCAGCCCTGAGCCCCTCCACTGCTCAGTTCCCCGCCCCTCAGCCCGGCGCCCCACCCGGGCGCCCCACTCCCCCGGAGCCGCACATGTCCGACCGATTCCCCCTCGCCGAGCTCGCCGATCTCCCCGACGACCTGCGGGAGCGCATTCTGACGGAGCAGGAGAAGGCCGGGTTCGTCCCCGAGGTGTTCCTGATGTTCGGGCGCCGCCCGGCGGAGTGGCGGGCCTTCTTCGCCTACCACGACGCGGTGATGGACCGCGAGGGCTCGAACATGTCCAAGGCGGACAAGGAGATGATCATCGTGACCATCTCCGCGCAGAACAACTGCCAGTTCTGCGTGGTGGCGCACGGTGCGATCCTCCGGATCGTCAAGAAGGACCCGTACCTCTCCGACCAGTTGGCCGTGAGCCATCACAAGGCCGAGCTGACCCCACGGGAACGCGCCATCTGCGACTTCGCCACCAAGGTGAACCTGCGGTCCGACGAGCTCGTCGACGCCGACTTCGCCGCGCTGCACGCGCACGGCCTGGACGACGAGGACGCGTGGGACATCGCGACGATCACCGGCCTGTTCGGGCTGAGCAACCGGGTGGCCAACGCCACCGACATGCGGCCGAACCCGGAGTTCTACCTGATGGGCCGAGCGCCGCGGGAGAAGTAGGCCGCCGCGGTCACGCCCTACAGCTGCTTGTGCGGGATCCCGTTGATGGTCCCGCCGTCCACCACGAACTCCGTGGCGGTGGCGTAGGAAGACTCGTCGGAGGCCAGGAACAGCACGAAGTTGGCTACGTCCTCGACGGTGCCCAGCCGGCCGAGGGGGATCGGGATCATATCGTCCGGGATCCCCTCGGTGATCGGGGTGCGCACGAGGCCCGGGTGCAGCGAGTTGCAGCGGATGCCGTGCGGGGCGAGCTCGAGCGCGACCGATTTGGTGAGCCCACGGACGGCCCACTTGGCGGCCACGTACCCGTGAGCCCACGGCGTACCGCGCATTCCCTCGATCGACGAGACGTTGATGATCGACCCACCACCGGCGGCGATCATCGTCTCGGTGACGGCCTGACATCCGTAAAAGGTCCCCGTGAGGTTCACGTCCAGGATCTGCTGCCACTTGTCATGCCGGAACCTGTGCAGCTCGGCCCCGTTGGCGATCCCCGCGTTGTTGACCAACACATCGACCCCGCCCCAGTCGGCGACCGTCTCCTCGACGACGGCCTTCCACTGCTCCGCATCGGACACGTCGAGATGGCGGTAGCGCGCGCCCTCCCCCTGCTCGGCCGCCACGGCCTCGCCCTGATCGTCCAACACGTCGGTGAGCACGACCTTCGCGCCCTCCGCGACGAGCCGGCGCGCGTCGGCCTCGCCCATCCCCCGCGCGGCACCCGTGATGATGGCGACCTTGCCCTCGACCCGACCCATGACGACTCCCTCTACTCGTGAACAGCTGTGGTGACGACGTCGGTCGACGCGTCAGCGCGTACCGACGATGCCCGGCGCGCCGGTGAGCGGCAGATCCAGCGTCGTGGTCAACCCCGGCGCCGCGGCCACGACGGCGGGTACGGCGTTGACCACCCTGCCGACCCCGGCGAGGATCGCCGAGTAGTTGTGGTCGCCGTCCGCGCTCTGCGCGGCCAGGTCGAGGACGTACGACGGCTCGCCGATCACCTCGACGCGGTACGAGTGCCCCTCCTGGACCGCGTACGGCCAGTCCGGCCGCAGGTCGTCCCGGGTCCGGGTGACGTGTTCGACCACGATGACGGGCTCGCCCGCCACCATGCCGGTGATCTGGAAGCGGAACCCCGCCTGGGTGCCCTCGGCGATGGTGCAGGCCGCGACCTCGTAGGTCTCCGGGGCGGGTTCGCGCTCGACGTGTTCGGTGATCTCGTCCACCTCCACGCCCAACCCGGCGGCGAGCAGGTGGATCGACGCCCCCCACCCCGCCGTCAACACCCCGGGCAGGAACAGCAGCGGGGTCTGGTCGAGCGGGGTGCCGAAACCCATGACGTCGACCATCGACTCGGTGGAATCGTAGGTGGCGTAGTCGGAGAACTCGGTGCAGCGGACCTGGCGTACCTCGCGGCAGGTGCCGGTGATCGCGAGCGGCAGGAGGTCGTTGGTGAACCCCGGGTCCACGCCGGTGACGAAGAGGGTGGCACCGCCCTCCAGGGCCGCGGCCTCGAGCTTGGCGCGCGCGCTGTCGGGGACGCCCGCGGCGGGGTTGATGAGCGGAGTGGGCGCGGTGCCCGCCACGTTGATCCCGGCGGCGAGGTACTCGCGGATGTCGCGCGCGGCCTCCACCGGCCGGGTGTCGCTCATCGCGCAGTAGACCACGCAGTCGGGCGCCGCGGCCACGATGTCGGCCGCACTCGTGGTGGCGGTGACACCCGTGTCCACCCCGAGACCGGCGAGCTCACCCGCGTCCCTGCCCGCCTTGTCCGCGGAGTGCACCCAGACGCCGACGAGCTCGAAGCGCGGGTCCTCGATGAGGTGGCGCAGGGCGATCGCCCCGGCGTTCCCCGTGGCGATCTGTGCGACCCGGATGGCCATGTGTCCCCTCCCGACCTGAGGCGGCGCGTGGTGACGCGCGCCTGTTCGCGGCGGACGCTACCAGAGCAGGCCGCCTGATCGGGGGGTTATCAGACACGTGACCGGACAGTTGTCCGGTCACGTGTCGGAGGGGGTCAGCCGACGACCACCCCGCAGGCGATCCTGCTGCCTCCGTCGCCGGCCATCAGCGTGTCCTCGTCCGGCCCGTCCGGTGCGTAGCGCTCCGGGATGTGGGCGAGGTTGTCCGGGTCCTCGTGGATCATCACGGCCGAACCGTCGTCGTCCAGCAGGAGCTCCCGGTCCAGCCGGTCTGTCAGGGTGGTGAGGCGGGCGGTCCCGTCGCCGGCGACGTACAGCGGCGGCAGGTCGCCCGCGTGCTCGGGATGCCCGGCCCCGCCGTCCGGCCCGGCCAGATGCCCGCCGGCCGAGAGGAACGCGCCCCTCTCATCGGGGTCGTTGGGATTGGCGCTGTCCGGCTCACACAGCCCGGTCGTGTGGATGTGCAGTCCGTGGAATCCGGGCTCGAGTCCGCTGGCCTCGACGGTGACCAGGGTGCCGCCCTCGGACTCGACGAACTCCACCGTGCCCAGCGGTCCGGCCTCGGGGTCTGTGAGCTCCGCGGTGGCGAAGGCCCGGTCGCCCTGCTCCCCGCCCCCGGCTCCCGCGTCAGCGGTGGTGGCGGTGTCCTGGGGGGTGGTGGTCCCCTCGGCGGCGGGAGAGTCCTCCCCCGTTCCGCACGAGGCGGCCAGCACCGCGGCTGCGGTGAGTGCGACGAAGGCGCTGCCCCTGCGGGCTCGGCGGAGAGTGGGCACGGTCTGGGCGTGAACTGTCTGGTCGGGAACGGTCTGTCCAGGTCGGTTCTGTGCGGTCATCCGGTGGACCTCCTAGTCGGCGTCGTGAATATCGGCGTCGTGGCCGCCACCGTACCCAGGCTCAACGCGGATGCAACCGTGTCTCCGCCCGATCCGAGCCGGAGTCCGCGAAGCGATTCCGATATGACGTGGGGGTGGTTGAATAGGCCCGCACGAAGTTCTGGCGAAAGGTGACCGCACTACCGAAACCGCATTCCTGCGCGATCTCACCGATCGGGTCCGAGGACCGCTCGAGGAGTACCCGCGCGCGGTCCAGGCGGCGGGACAGCACCCAGCGGGCCGGAGTCGTCCCGGTGGCCCTCTGGAACGACCGGACGAAGTTCCGCCGGCTCATGCACGCCCTGTCCGCCAGGTCGTCCACGGAGAGCCTGCGGTCCAGGTTCTCCAGAACCCACTCGATGGCCTGTGCCACCCGGTCGTCTCCACCTGGTTCCGGGATCGGCTGCTGGATATACTGCGCCTGATCCCCGTCCCGGTGCGGCGCCACCACGATGTGTCGCGCGAGTACCGAGGCGGCGGCCGAGCCCAGCCGCGTCCGCACGATGTGGAGGCAGGCGTCCAGCGACGACGCCGTCCCGGCGGAGGTGAGCACATCGCCGTGGTCGATGTAGAGGTCCGCCGAGCGAACCTCCACGCCGGGGTGCCGGCGGGCGAGCTCGTCCGCCACCTCCCAGTGGGTGACCGCGGTTCGGCTGTCGAGCACGCCGGCCGCCACAACGGGGAACGCCCCGAGGCACAGTCCCGCGACCGCGGAGCTGCGGCGTCGCGCGGCGCGGATCACATCGAGCAGGCCCGGATCCGGTTCGCGCAGATCGACGGGCCACGAGGGGAACACCACGAGATCGGCCTCCGCAGCGATTGCGGGCCCGCTGAGATCGTCGAGGTACACCCCCTCCGCGGTCCGGATCCCGCTCCCGTCCGCGCTCCAGGTACGCACCTCCCACCCGCTCGCGAGCTCAAGCCTGGTGACCTCACCGAAGACGAGCAGAGGGGCTGCGAGGTGGAACATCGTGATCCCGTCGAACACGTGGACGGCGATCTTCAACTCTGGCCCGGATCCATCGAATGTCTGCGCATATGCCACTCACGGTACCTCGCCCAGGCGGCGAAGACTGGTGCGCGGCGTCGGCGGCTGCCGGCGCCATCCCGTCACACCCCCTCGGAGGCTCCCGATGACCGAATCCCGCCGCGCCCTCGTCCTGGTCGACATCCAGAACGAGTACTTCACCGGCCCCCTCGAGATCCAGTACCCGCCCCGCGACGCCTCGCTCGCCCGGATCCTGCGTGTGGTCGACGTCGCGGGTGAGGCCGGCATCCCCGTGGCCGTGGTCCAGCACGAGCTCCCCGACGGCGCGCCGGTCTTCGCGGGCGGCAGCGCCGGGTGGGAACTCCACCCGGAGCTGGAGGCGGCCCTCCCCGCCGACCCGGCCCGGTTCAGCAAGAACTACGCCAGCATCTTCGACGGCACCGGAATGGCCGACTGGCTCCGCGAGAATTCCATCGACACCGTCACGCTCGTGGGATTCATGACTAACAACTGCATCATCGGCAGCGCGGTGGGTGCCGAGCCTCTGGGCTTCGCCGTCGAGGTGCTCTCCGACGCCACGGGTGCCATCCATATCTCCAACGAGGCGGGTTCGGCCTCCGCCGAACAGGTGCACACGACGCTCATGGCTGTCCTCAACTCCAACCTGGCGGCGGTGGCCACCACCGACGCCTGGGCCGAGGCGGCAGCGACCGGGACCGCGTTGCAGGGCAGCGACCTCGGCAGCTCCGCAATGCAGGGCCGCAGCGAGCACTGACCAGCCCGAACCCCCGATCTCCGCTGCGCGGTCCGCTGCCCGAGTCGGGTAGCGGACCGCGCAGCGGCGTAGCGGGACCTGCGGCTGGGGCGGCGGGGGTCAGACCGCCGCGCGGAACCTCCGCAGCCGCAGGCTGTTGGCCACCACGAACACCGAGGAGAACGCCATCGCCGCGCCCGCGATCATCGGGTTGAGCAACCCGGCCGCCGCCAGGGGCAGCGCGGCCACGTTGTAGGCGAACGCCCAGAACAGGTTGCCCTTGATGGTCCGCAGGGTGCTGCGGGACAGCCGGATCGCATCGGCCGCGGCGCGCAGGTCCCCGCGGACCAGGGTGAGGTCGGAGGCCTCGATCGCCGCGTCGGTGCCCGTCCCTATCGCCAGGCCCAGATCGGCGGTGGCGAGGGCGGCCGCGTCGTTGACGCCGTCGCCGACCATGGCCACCACCCGGCCCTGCGCCTGCAGCCTGCGGATCACGTCCACCTTCTCCGCTGGCAGCACCTCAGCGATGACCGTCTCGGAGATCGCGGTGTCTGGGCCGGGGTCGATGCCCACCTGCTGCGCCACCGACGCGGCCACCCTCGCGTTGTCGCCGGTGAGCAGGATGGGGGTGAGACCCAGGCCGCGGAACCTCCCGACCGCCTCGGCGGAGGAGTCCTTGATCTGGTCGGCCACCACCAGCACCCCGCGGGCACGGCCACCCCAGCCCACCGCCACCGCGGTGTGGCCGCGGCCGGAGGCCTCGTCGACCGCCCGCTCGAGCTCGGCCGGCAGCGGCATCTCCTGCTCGGCGAGGAGAGCCGGACGGCCCACCACGACCACCTCGTCGTCGTCACGGGTGTAGTCAGTCGGGTCGGCTCCGACCCGTCCCGACACCCCCAGCCCCTCGGTGTTGCGGAAGCCCGCTACGGCCGGTAGGTCACCGACCCGCTCTCGGGCGCCGGCGGCGACGGCCCGGGCGATGGGGTGCTCGGAGGCGTCCTCCACCGCACCGGCGTGGCGCAGCACCTGCGTCTCGTCCTCGCCGTCCGCGGCGGTCACCGAGACCAGCGCGGGCGTTCCGGTGGTCACGGTGCCGGTCTTGTCGAGCACGATCGTGTCGACGCGGCGGGTGGACTCCAGGACCTCGGGGCCCTTGATGAGGATGCCCAGCTGCGCACCGCGGCCGGTCCCCACCATGAGGGCCATGGGCGTGGCCAGACCGAGCGCACAGGGGCAGGCGATGATGAGCACCGCGACCGCGGCCGTGAACGCCATGGAGGTGCCGGATCCGGTGAGCAGCCAGAAGGCGAACGTCGCGGCCGCCAAGACCAGGACGGCGGGGACGAAGACCCCGGAGATGCGGTCGGCCAGGCGTTGCGCGGCGGCCTTCCCGGACTGTGCGTCCTCGACCATCCGCGCCATCTGCGCGAGCTGGGTGTCCGATCCCACGCGGGTGGCCCGGACGATCAGCCGCCCGCTGGTGTTGACCGTGCCGCCGACCACGGCGTCGCCGGTGGAGACCTCGGCTGGCACGGATTCACCGGTGACCATGGCGGTGTCGACGGCGGAGGCGCCGTCGACGATCCGGCCGTCGGTCGCGATCTTCTCGCCGGGGCGCACGATGAACTCGTCACCGACCTGCAGGTTCTCCACGGGGATCCGCGTCTCGACGCCGTCGCGCAGCACCGCGACGTCCTTGGCGCCGAGCTCGAGCAGCGATCGGAGCGCCGCCCCGGCCGTGCGCTTGGACCGGGCCTCGATGTAGCGACCCAGCAGCACGAAGGTGGTGACCCCGGCGGCGGCCTCGAGGTAGATGTCCCCCGCTCCGTCACTGGGCGAGAGGGAGAACTCGAACCCGTGGGTCATGCCCGGCATCCCGGCGTGGCCGAAGAACAGGGCGTACAGCGACCACAGCAGGGCGGCGGACGTGCCGATCGACACGAGGGTGTCCATGGTGAACGAGCCGTGCCGGATGTTGATCGCCGCCGCGCGGTGGAACGGCCACCCGCCCCACACGACGACCGGAGCGGCGAGGGTCAACGAGAGCCACTGCCAGTTGGTGAACTGCAACGCCGGGATCATGGCCATCGCGATCACGGGTATCGACAGCAGCGCGGAGACGATCACGCGGTGGCGCAGGCTCTCCACCCGGTCAGGGGCCGCGGAGTCGTCGGTGGCGTTGCCGGCATGTCCCGTCGCGGCGGCGGCCCCGTCTGCGTGGCCCTCGCCCGGGGCGGCAGGCGTGCCGCGGCGGGACGCGCGGGGCTGTGGCCACCGCGCCGAGTACCCGGCCTGTTCGACGGTGTCCAGCAGGAGCTGCGACTCCACGCCGGGGGCGTACTCCACGCGCGCCTTCTCGGTGGCGTAGTTGACCTCGGCGGTGACGCCGTCGAGCTTGTTGAGCTTGCGCTCGATCCGGTTGGCGCACGAGGCGCAGGTCATTCCCTCGATCTGGAGGTCGACGAAAGTCGTCGCCGGCTCACCGGTGAGGCTGCCGGCAGTGCTGGTGTCGGTGCGGCTCATCGTGGCCACCTCATTCCGCGGCGTCGAGTGTGTACCCGGCCTCGTCCACGGCGGCGCGGACGAGGGCGGGGTCGACGGGATCGGGGGCGACGACGACGAGGCGGCCCGACTCCAGGTCGACCTCCACATCGGTGACGCCGGGGATCTCCGAGACCTCCTCCTTCACGGAGGCGACGCAGTGGCCGCAGGTCATTCCGGAGACGGTGAAGGTGGCGGTGTCGGACATGGGGTTCTCCTCTGATGGTTGCAGACGGGTGGAGGGCGGCTCGGTGGAGCGGACTACGACTTGACCAGGCGCGCGATGGCCGCATTGGCCTCGGTGAGCTTGGCCTGCGCCTCCGGGCCACCGTGCTCGATCGCGCCGGCCACGCAGTGGCCCAGGTGCTCCTCGAGCAGGTTGAGCGAGAGCGACTGCAGCGCCCGGGTCATGGCGGAGACCTGCGTGAGGATGTCGATGCAGTACTTGTCCTCCTCGACCATCTTCTGCAGACCGCGGGCCTGACCCTCGATGCGGCGCAGCCGCTTGAGGTGGTCGTCCTTGTTCGGGGTGTATCCGTGCTCGGCCATGCGAGATACGGTACCCCCCTAGGGTACCTATTTCAAGGCGCGCGACGCCCCGAACCCCGGGACGCCCGCGGCTCAGGCCTGGCGGTCGGGCTTCAGGCCGTGTTCGATACCCCAGGCCACCGCCTGGGCACGCGTGGTCACACCCATTTTCCGGTAGGCAGCACGGATGTAGGTCTTGACCGTGTTCGCCGACAGGTAGCACCGGTCGGCGATGTCATGATTCGACATACCCTGCACGATCAGGCCCACCATCTCGGCTTCGCGGGCGGAGAGGCCGGCCTCCTTGGCGGGCCAGTCGTTGGCCCCCGTGGCGGACAACCCCGGCCCCACCATCGTCACGATGCGACCCGCCGCGATCTCCTCAATCCCCCGGACCAGATCCGGAGCGGACAGGGACTTGGAGAGGAAACCGTTCGCCCCCAACGCCAGACCGTCCTCGACAGCAGCACGGTCAGCGGCGAAGGAGTAGACCGCGACCGCAGCGATCGACGGGTCCTGACATAGCGCAGCCAGGCGGGCGTGCTTCCCCACCGGTGCGGCGAACGTGTCGTACAGGGCCACGTCCACCGGAGCCGCCCCCTTGGAGACCGTGCGCTTCTCCACGACCTCGATGCGGTCGGCGTACTCCGAGAGTATGGCGTTCACCCCGGCTACGACGACGAGGTAGTCGTTGATCACAGTCACCCTGACCGGCATGGACAGACCTTAGCAACGAACCCTCGGATGCCCCGATACGGCGATCACACCCCTGGGGGTGTAGTCCGCCCGCTTTCATACAACGGATGATGGGACGTTGTTCCGCGCACGGTCTTTCGACTCGTCGCCGACCCGGGAAGTGGGATGATCATTTGGCTGAGGCCGCCTCGACCGCAGTGGACGATCGATGGGCATGGGCTGACCGCGGCAACTGCGTCGGCCACCAGGACCTGTTCTACAACGACGACCACGACCTCAAGGGCACGAGGCGGAAGAACGAGGAACTCGCCAAGCAGCTCTGCCGGCAGTGCCCGGTGCTCGACCAGTGCCGTCGGTACGCCATCGAGGAGCGGGAGCTCTACGGCGTCTGGGGCGGCATGACCGAGCTGGAACGACACAAGGCGGCGGGCCGGTTGCGCACCGGCTGACCTGCGGCCCGCAACGCCGACTTCAGCGGACGCGAGCCACCGCGAAGCCATCCCAGCCCTTGGCGCCCACCGTCTGCAGGGCGGTCGCGTCCAGTCGCGGATGACCGCCGAGCAGCGTCAGCACCTCGCGGCTGCCGAGCACCCCGGGATCGTCGGAGCCCGCGTCCGCGACCGCGCCGTGGCGCACGACGTTGTCCACTACGATCACGCTGCCCGGGCGGGTCAACTGCAACGCGAGCTCGACGTAGCCCGGATTGCCGGGCTTGTCGGCGTCGATGGACACCATGTCGAACGGCTCGGTACCCGTGTCGATCAGCGCCCGCGCCGACTCCGAGGCCGGGCCCACGAGTACCTCCACGCGATCGGCCACCCCGGCCCGTCTGAAGTTTGCGCGCGCCACCTCGGCATGCCGCGGGTCGATCTCCAAAGTGACCACCTCGCCGTCGTCCCCCAGGGCGCGGGCGACGCTGGCCGCGCTGTACCCGCCGAGAGTCCCGAACTCCAGGACGCGGCGCGCGCCGATCATCCGGCAGAGCAGCGCGAGGAACCGCGCCTGCGCGGCGGAGACCTCGATCGGGGGCAGGTCCGCCGCCGCGGTGGCCTCACGCACATCCCGCAACACCTGGTCCTCGAGCCCCATCGCCTCGTCGAGGAATGCGTCGACCTCCGCCCATCCGGGCTCATGGTCAGTGGTGTCGGGCGTGGCGGGCGGGTGCTCGGTCATGGCTACGACGGTAGCTCCGGGAGGGTGCCCGACCCACGCGAGAGGGCGGCGACTTAGACTCCGCTCATCAGTGATTCACGACACATTAAGTCCGGGGGGACCGTGTTACTTCGTCGAACCGCGCTGCGCGCTGCCGCACTCGCCACCGCTCTGGCGACCACCATCGGGGGCGGGGCCGCGCTCGCCCCGGTCGCCGCAGCCCAGGGCTCGTCCAACGACCCTGCTCCCGCGTTCTATCAACCGCCCGCCCAGCTGCCCGCAGGCGCGGGAGCACTCGTCAAGACCGAGTCGTTCCCACTCGCCGGCGCCATCCCACCGATCCCCGGGGCGGAGTTCGTCTCGGACGGCGCGGGCCCGATCTCGACCGATGCCCAGCGCATCATGTACACCTCCGCGGGGTCGAGAAACCAGCCAATCGCCGTGACGGGGACGTACCTCCAGCCCCGCGCGCCGTGGACCGGCCCGGGGACGCGGCCGCTCGCAGTGCTCGCACCGGGCACCCAGGGTCAGGCCGACCACTGCGCGCCGTCGAAGACCTTCCAGAACCTGGCCACCGTCCGCACGGACCCGCCCGGCGTGGGCTTCGGCTACGAACTCATCCAGGCCTACGCGTTGCTGGCCCGCGGCTACGCGGTCGCGATGACCGACTACGAGGGGCTGGGCACGCCCGGCATCCACCCGTACGTCCACCGCGAGTCCTCGGCCCGTGCCGTGTTGGACATCGCCCGTGCCGCGCCGCGGATCCCTGGTGCGGACATCGGACCCTCGCCGCGCACCGTGTTCTCCGGGTACTCGCAGGGCGGCGGCGCTGTGGCCGCAGCCGCCGAACTGCATCCGCGGTACGCGGCCGAGGTGAACCTCGTCGGCACCGCCGCCGGATCGCCGCCCGCCGACCTCCTGGCCACTCTCGAGAGGGCAGACGGGTCGGCGATCGCCGGCGTGATCGGGTACTCGCTCAACAGTCTGGTCGACGCCTACCCGGAGATGGACCCGCTCCTCGACGCCTACCTCAACGACCACGGCCGGGCGATGCTCGCCGCCACCTCCGACCAGTGCATCGGCGAGACCGCCATCCAGTTCTTCCAGCAGCGCACCAACAACTTCACGCGGTCCGGCCAGTCCGCCGGGGAGATCGCCAGGCAGGATCCGGCCATCATGGACTACCTGGAGCGCCAACGCATCGGCCGCCTGTCGCCCACCACGCCGGTGCGGATCCTGTCCCCCGTGAACGACGACGTGGTGCCCGGTCACCAGTCACAGCGACTCGGCCGCGACTGGTGCGCGCAGGGTGCGGCCGTCGAGATGGTGATCGACCACACCCCGCCGGTGGCCACCGGGCTGGTCATCAATCACGCGGTGCCGATGCTCTCCGGCCTCGGAGGGACGGTGCAGTACCTGGCCGACCGGATCGACGGCCTGCCGGCCCCGGTCAACTGCGGGACGTACTGAGTCGACGACCCCCGCGGCTACGCGCGTCCTGCCGGGTCGCGCTGGCCTGCGCCCCCCTTCATCGGGAAGAGCGTTCCGAACACATCCGCCGAGAAGCAGGTGCTCGGAACGCTCTTCTCGTTGGGGTGCGCCGGGTATGACGCAGTCGACGACGCGTGGCTCGGTGGCGGCCTGGGCCTCGGGCTCGGTCGCGGCCTTGGCCTGGGTTTCGGTCTCGGTCTTGGTCTCGGTCTCGGTCTCGCAAGTAGATTGCGCAACTTCCTTGTAGAATCGCTTGGGTGGCCCACCAGACCGACTCTGCGAGCAGCTCCGACCCGAGCGACACCCCTGGTGCCGCGGCCACCGCGTCCGCCGCGGCCACCGCGTCCGCCACGAGCACCGCGGCCACCGACCCGGCC
>NZ_JAALEA010000396.1 GCF_014145145.1 Dietzia cercidiphylli | reverse complement strand
CTCAGCCCGGCCCCGCAGTCGCTCAGCCCGGCCCTGCAGTCGCTCAGCCCGGCCCTGCAGTTGCGGCAACGGTCTCCACACCCCGCGCCCCCTCCACAGCCGGGACGGATCACGCGGTCCGACGCCGCAGAAGCCGGGCCGGCGGGGCCGATACTGCGTGTCCATGAGCACAGACCGACCTCGCCCACCCGTCATCACCTCGTCCGAACTACTCGCCCGGGGTTACAGCCGCCGAGCGCGGGAGCACGCAGAGCGCACCGGACAGCTCTACCGTCTCCGTCACGGTGTCTACGTGCCCGCCGCCGACCTGCCCACCGGTCCCGACGAGGCCGAAGCCATCCTCGAGATGCGCTCGCGCGCCTCTGCGAGGTTCATCAGCCCCGGCACGGTGATGTCGCATACTTCCGCGCTCGTGCTGCACGGTCTGCCCGCCCAGGATCTGGACACCCGGCGGGTCACCACGACCAGGCACCGGCCGGGCAGCGGGAGCAGGCGGGGCGAGAGCGCGATCTGCCACAGTCTGGATCTCGGTGACGCCGTGACGGAACTCGATGGCATCCCGGTCACGACTCCGGCGCGGACGATCGTCGACGTGGCGCGGACGAGCCCGTTCACCGGTGCTGTCTGCGCTGCCGACCAGGCCCTGCGTCACTCTCTGTGCACCAGGGCCGAACTGGCGGCCGAACTCGACGCCGCCGCCGGGAGAGTCGGCATCGCGCGGGCCCGCGCGGTGGTGGCATTCGCGGACCCGGGTGCCCACTCGGTGCTCGAGTCACTGAGCCGGGTCGCCATCACCCGCGCTGGCCTCCCCATGCCCCGGCTCCAGCACGAGTTCGTCCTCCCGGACGGGTCGCGGACCTTCGTCGACATGTACTGGAAGGAATGGGGACTCGTCGGTGAGGCGGACGGGTCGGGGAAGTACGGGATCGACGACGGCGAGGCGGGCGTCCGCCGGAAGCTACGCAATGAGAAGAATCGCCAGAACGAGATCGAAGCGCTGGGCAACATCTTCAGGAGATGGCAATGGGAGGACTACCGGCGTGGCCGGATCGTGCCCCTCATCCGCGAGGCGATGAGACTTCAGGAGTCACTCGGCCGGGGGCCGCGCCGCGTGGCCTGAGGGCGGTTGCGGAATGCGTACCGTCGCCCACTCGGGAAGGATCGCCGGCCACAACACTCGCCAGTCCGTGCAGCCGCTGATGCGCCTGGCGTCTCGCGCACGCGTCTGGCGTCTTGCTCGCGCGCGTGTCCACCTCTTCCGCAGCCGCCCGCCGCGAGGGCGTCCCGCCTGCGCATCGGTGTGCGCCAGACGCCATAGCGGCAGGCGGCTGCGTGGGACCG
>NZ_JAALEA010000395.1 GCF_014145145.1 Dietzia cercidiphylli | reverse complement strand
CACCCCGGCCATGGCGGTCAGCCCTGCTCGACGAGGGCCTTGATCCGCTTCAGGGAGGTCGACACGCCCCTGTCCATTTCCTTGGTGAACGAGGGCTGTCCGCCGAAGAGCTTGTCGGTGAGGAACGTCGAGATGAAGGTCAGGCCGTTCGGGACCTCACGACGTTCCGTGAGCCGGGTGCAGCCGTCGGCGGTGGGCTCGAGCTCGAAGACCCAGATGGTGGTGTTCTCGGTGATGCGGTTGGCGAACCTTCTGCCGGGCTCGAACTCGACGACACGGCTGGTGGTGGGCCAGAAGATCGGGCCGCGCTTGTTGATGTTGAGCGCCCACGTCCCGGCGGTCGTGCGGCCACCGAGGGCGACGACCTTGTGCGCCTGGCTGCTCCACTGGGGGGCGTTGCGGACCTCGGAGACGACCTCCCAGACCCGGGCCGGTGGGGCGTCGATCTCGATCGAACTCTCGATGGCGGCGGGAGCGGACTCGGTGGGCATGGATGGCCTTCCAATGGGAACGGGCTTCGATGGCGTCTCGATGGTAGGGGACGGGGCGCGGCCGTGCGTGTCGTTCGCCCGCCGCGAACACCGGGCCGCACCCTTTGCACTCGTGGGGGGCGAGTGCTAGAAAAGCGGTTGGCACTCGGCTACCCTGAGTGCCAGCAACACCTGAACTGAGGTCGCAAGGTGAGGCGCGGATCTGACACGGTCCGCTCCGTCCGTCGCGGGCGCCGACGCCGACCACATACGTGTCACCCCACACCCGGAGGATGATTCACCCAATGGCAAAGATGATCGCGTTCGATGAAGAGGCCCGCCGCGGCTTGGAGAGCGGTCTCAACCAGCTCGCCGACGCCGTCAAGGTCACGCTCGGCCCCAAGGGTCGCAACGTCGTGCTGGAGAAGAAGTGGGGCGCCCCCACGATCACCAACGACGGCGTCTCCATCGCCAAGGAGATCGAGCTCGAGGACCCGTACGAGAAGATCGGTGCGGAGCTCGTCAAGGAGGTCGCCAAGAAGACCGACGACGTCGCGGGCGACGGAACCACCACCGCCACCGTCCTGGCCCAGGCGCTCGTGCGCGAGGGCCTGCGCAACGTGGCCGCCGGTGCCAACCCCATGGGCATCAAGCGCGGGATCGAGAAGGCCGTCGAGGCCGTCACCGCGCACCTGATCGCCTCCGCCAAGGAGATCGAGACCAAGGAGCAGATCGCTGCGACCGCCGGCATCTCCGCCGCCGACCCGGCGATCGGCGAGCTCATCGCCCAGGCCATGGACAAGGTCGGCAAGGAGGGCGTGATCACGGTCGAGGAGTCGCAGACCTTCGGCCTGGATCTCGAGCTCACCGAGGGTATGCGCTTCGACAAGGGCTACATCTCGCAGTACTTCATGACGGATCCGGAGCGCCAGGAGGCGGTCATGGAGGATCCGTACGTCCTGCTGGTCTCGGGCAAGGTCTCCACCGTCAAGGACCTCCTGCCGCTGCTGGAGAAGGTCATCGGCGAGGGCAAGTCCCTGCTGATCATCGCCGAGGACGTCGAGGGCGAGGCCCTGTCCACGCTCGTCGTGAACAAGATCCGCGGCACCTTCAAGTCCGTCGCCGTCAAGGCCCCGGGCTTCGGTGACCGTCGCAAGGCCATGCTGCAGGACATCGCCATCCTCACCGGTGGCCAGGTCATCTCCGAGGAGGTCGGCCTCTCGCTCGAGACCGCCGACATCTCCATGCTGGGCAAGGCGCGCAAGGTCGTCGTGACCAAGGACGAGACCACCATCGTCGAGGGTGCGGGCGACCAGGGGCAGATCGAGGGGCGGGTCAACCAGATCCGCGCCGAGATCGAGAACTCCGACTCGGACTACGACCGTGAGAAGCTCCAGGAGCGCCTCGCGAAGCTCGCCGGCGGCGTCGCCGTGATCAAGGCGGGCGCGGCCACCGAGGTCGAGCTCAAGGAGCGCAAGCACCGCATCGAGGACGCGGTCCGCAACGCCAAGGCCGCGGTCGAGGAGGGCATCGTCGCCGGCGGCGGCGTCGCCCTGGTCAAGTCCGAGGTCGCCATCGACGGGCTGTCCCTCGAGGGCGAGGAGGCCACCGGTGCGAAGATCGTCAAGTTCGCGCTGAGCGCCCCGCTCAAGCAGATCGCCTTCAACGCCGGCCTCGAGCCGGGCGTCGTGGCGGAGAAGGTCCGGAGCCTCCCGGGCGCCCAGGGCCTCAACGCCGCCACCGGCGAGTACGAGGACCTGCTGGAGGCCGGTATCAACGATCCGGTCAAGGTGACGCGCTCCGCGCTGCAGAACGCCGCCTCCATCGCGGCGCTCTTCCTCACCACCGAGGCCGTCGTGGCCGACAAGCCCGAGCCCGCCGGTCAGGCGATGCCGGGTGGCGACGAGATGGGTGGCATGGGCTTCTGACCCGAGCCCACACAGTACGCCGGGCCGTGGCCCGCACCGGAGAACCCCGGTGCGGGCCACGGCCTATTTCCGTGCCTCATCGGGCTGCCCGCACGCCGCTCGCTCCGGGAACACATCGTGTTCTTCCCGGTGCGATCCTGATCGTGCGGGCCGCTTTCGGGTCTAATAGGCGCTTGTCTAGATGAAGGTTTATCGACCCGGAGGTTACGAGACCGTATCGATAACTCTTGCAGTTCGTGAGGGAAGGCTAACGCAGCCGATTAAGTCGATGGTTCATTGACCTTTGCGCAGGCAGATCGTGATGCTAGGATCTCCTTGCATCTAGTGATCTGAGTCACGGAAGGCGTGTTAAGTTAAATCTGCGTCACGCGGCCGACGTGGAGACCTAGGTCACGATTGACTTTGGGTCTACTCAGATTACGCTGACTCTGGCCCCAGAAGCCGGGGCACAACTTTCAAGGGAGAAACACATGCCTGACTTCAGCGCCATCGGCGATCTTCTCGGCGCGATCGACGACGTCCTCTCGGGCGTCATGGGCTTCGCTGGCTCGCTTGCCGGTGACGGCCTCGACACCGTACTGGGCAGCCTCGGCGAAGCCGCCGAATAGCCGCTGCTCGTTTGTGGGGCCTGTTCCGGCCCCCACCTCGACCGCGAGCCTGGAATTGGTCACCCCCCGCAGTTCACTCGAGTGCCGGAGACCCTGCACTCACCACTCACGTCAAGGAGAAAATTATGGGAAGCGAAGCTTTCGGTGCCGACGGTAGCCTGGGCCGCATCATCGGCGAGGACGGCACCTTCGGCGTCCTGTCGGACCTGATCGGCTGGGTCAGCGACTTCGTCAGCGCCGCCGGTTACTTCGCCGGTGGCGACTTCCAGGAGGCCTTGGGCAAGGGCTTCATGGCCTGAGTCGTCCACCGACTCGCGGAAGGGCCCCGGACTGGCGTCCGGGGCCCTTCCTCGCACCCCTGCCGGTCGCCGGTACTTGCCCCGTGGGAGATCGGGGGATATAAGTTTGTTCATACCGGTAACGGGGCGCCGGTCACCGTCGATAAGATTGACGTGAGCCGCACCGGTCGGCTCCGCGGTTTCCCTCGGTTCACCTGCCTGTGGGAGCCTCGGAGCGTGGCCCGCGGATGCAATACGCACGACCTGCGGACGCAATCGTGGTACTAATGTGCCTAGTGGGACTTGTGTGACTACTGGGAATCGGGTTAGCGTTTCCGCAGGAATGCCCGGGTCCGTCTGTGAACAACGAGAATGTAAGGCGTCGAAATATGCGTTCAGTGAAGCGGTTCGGCACGAAGGTCGCGACAGCGGCCCTCGCTGCGGCCATGGTCCCCGTCGTCGCCACGGGCACGGCCCAGGCCCAGGCCCAGAGCGGCAGCATCAGCTACACCAAGGCCACGGAGAGCAACAAGGTCGTCGAGACCCCCCTCAACGATGGCCGCCTGATCGTCTCGGTGTGGTCGACCAAGATGAAGACCGAGGTGCCGAACATCGTCCAGCGCCCGGCTGACGGCAACGCCAAGGCTCCGGTGCTCTACCTGGTCAACGGTGCCGGCGGCGGCGAGGACTCCGCAACCTGGCAGGCGCAGTCGGACGTGAAGGACTTCATGGCCAACAAGAACGCCTGGACCGTCACCCCCATCGGCGGCGCCTTCTCTTACTACACCGACTGGCAGAAGCCGGACCCCAACGTCCAGACCCGTTTCGCCAGCGCGACCACCCCGATGGCGTTCGAGACCTACCTCGCCGATGAGCTCCCGGATCTCTTCGAGGGCGCCTACGGCGGCAACATCCGCGGCGACCGCACGCGCTCGCTCGCGGCCATCTCGATGACCGCCACCTCCGTGCTCACCATCGCCCAGAAGCACCCGGGCCGCTTCCAGGCAATCGGCTCCTACTCCGGCTGCGCCGAGACCTCCACGCCCATCGGCTACCAGTTCATCAACATCGTCACCGGCATGCGCGGCGGCGCGAACCTCGACAACATGTGGGGACCGTTCCCGGGCGAGCCCAAGGTGGGCACCAACAACTGGTTCGACAACGACCCGGTCTGGGGTGCCTTCCGCTTCCAGGAGCAGATGAAGAACAACCAGCTCCCCGCGATGTTCATCTCGACCGGCAACGGCCTGCCCGGGCCGCACGAGTCGCTCGAGAACTGGCGTCTGCGCAACAGCATCCCGGCGCTGGCCAACCAGGCGATCGTCGGCGGCATCATCGAGGCGGCCACGCAGTACTGCACGGCCAACCTCGCCCGCCGCTTCGGTGAGCTGGGCATCCCGGCCGAGTTCGACTTCGCGCCCAACGGCACGCACTCGTGGGGCTACTGGCAGGACGACCTCAAGCAGTCCTGGCCGATGATGGCCCGCGCGATGGGCGCCACCGAGCGCTGATCGACCCCGGGCTCGACGGACCCCGTCCCACCACAGGTGTGGGGCGGGGTCCTTCGTCATCCGTACGCGGGGCCGGTGTCGCCCGGCGGGCGGCGTCCGGCATCCTGTACGCATGACCAAGATTGAGGACCCGCGGCGGATCGAGCTTCGGCACGGGGACGGCAGCACGAGCCCGCTGCTCATCGTGGAGGCCGACCGGCGGGACGAGCGCCAGCTGGCGGTACTGGTCCTGCCCGGCATCGCCGTCGGCGCCCGCTACTACCTCCCCCTGGCCCGCGCGCTCGCAGCCGAGGGTGTGGACGTCGCGATCACCGAGCTTCGGGGGCAGGGTGAGAGCACCCACCGGATAGGCCGGGGCGGGGGAGCGGCCGGGTACCACGAGAGCGCCGCCGAGGACGTCCCGGGGGCCCTCGACGCCATGGCGCGGGTGCTGGGCGAGCGCCGCGTGATCCTGCTCGGGCACAGCATGGGCGCGCAGATCGGCGTCTACCACCTGGCGCGCCACGACCCGCGC
>NZ_JAALEA010000394.1 GCF_014145145.1 Dietzia cercidiphylli | reverse complement strand
GGACCCGGCCCGGCCCGGCCCGCCCGCGGACGACGGTGCGCCGGACGCCGAGAGGGCGGAGAACACCCTCGGCACCCTGCTGGCCGGGCTGGACGTCGCCGTGCTGCCGGTCGACCTGGCCGCCGAACTCGAGGACGTGTCCGACAGGGTCGCGATGGCGCGGAGTTTCTACAACGACGCGGTCCGCGACACCAGGACCCTGCGCGAGAAGGGGACCGTCAGGGCGCTCCGACTCGCGGGGCGCGCCCCGATGCCCGACTACGTCGAACTCGTCGACCACCCACACGCGGGAGGCTGACCCGGCGCGGTGGGGCGGCGGTTGGGGAACCGAGGTCAGGGCGACCTACACTGGACGCCTACTACGAGTCATCGACGCCAGGAAAGGCCTATTTCGTGAGCGAGCCGCAGTCCACCGAGAACACCACCGGAACCGCACGCGTCAAGCGAGGTATGGCCGAGATGCTCAAGGGTGGCGTCATCATGGACGTCGTGACCGCCGAGCAGGCGAAGATCGCCGAGGACGCCGGCGCCGTGGCCGTCATGGCCCTCGAGCGGGTCCCCGCGGACATCCGCGCGCAGGGTGGTGTCGCCCGGATGAGCGACCCCGACCTCATCGACGGGATCATCGAGGCCGTCTCCATCCCCGTGATGGCCAAGGCCCGTATCGGCCACTTCGTCGAGGCACGGATCCTCCAGGCGCTCGGCGTGGACTACGTCGACGAGTCCGAGGTCCTCACCCCGGCCGACTACGCCAACCACATCGACAAGTTCGAGTTCACCGTGCCGTTCGTCTGTGGCGCCACCAACCTCGGCGAGGCGCTGCGGCGCATCACCGAGGGCGCGGCGATGATCCGCTCCAAGGGCGAGGCAGGTACGGGTGACGTGTCCAACGCCACCACGCACATGCGCAAGATCCGCCAGGAGATCCGCCGCCTGCAGAACCTGCCCGAGGACGAGCTCTACGTGGCCGCCAAGGAGCTCCAGGCGCCGTACGACCTGGTCAAGGAGGTGGCGCGCAACGGCAAGCTCCCCGTGGTGCTGTTCACCGCCGGCGGCATCGCCACCCCCGCCGACGCCGCGATGATGATGCAGCTCGGCGCCGAGGGCGTGTTCGTCGGCTCGGGGATCTTCAAGTCCGGCAACCCGTCCGAGCGCGCGAAGGCGATCGTCAAGGCCACCACCTTCCACGACGACCCGGAGACCCTGGCGAACATCTCCCGTGGCCTGGGCGAGGCCATGGTGGGCATCAACGTGGACGACATCCCGGAGCCGCACCGGCTCGCCGAGCGGGGCTGGTGACCCACCGGTGGCCAAGATCGAGGACATCCTCGCGATCGAGCGCATCGACCGCGATCTCTACCGCGGTCACCCGATCGAGACCCACCTGCAGCGCACCTTCGGCGGCCAGGTCGCCGGTCAGACCCTGACCGCCGCGGTCAGCACCGTCGACGACGACAAGCACGTCCATTCGCTCCACGGTTACTTCATCCGGCCGGGGATCCCGTCGGCTCCCACCGTCTTCCAGGTGGACCGGCTGCGGGACGGTCGGAGCTTCGCCACCCGGCGGGTCACCGCGATCCAGGAGGGCGAGCCCATCTTCTCGATGTCGGCCTCCTTCCACCTCCGCGACCAGGAGGGGATCGAGCATCAGGACCCGATTCCCGACGTGATCGACGCCGAGGAGATCCCCGCGCCGCGGTACGAGGACCTGGACGAGACCCACCGTGTCTTCGTGGACGAGTGGGCGCAGTGGGACATCCGGATGGTGCCGCCCGACAAGCTCCGCGGATCCTCGCAGATCGCCTCACAGCAGAGGGTGTGGTTCCGGTGCGTGGACGAACTGCCGGACGACCCCAACTTCCACGTGTGCACGCTCGCCTACATGTCGGACATGACCCTGCTGAGCTCGGCCAAGGTCATCCACCCCGATGAGCCCACCCAGGACGCCTCCCTGGACCACGCGATGTGGTTCCTGCGCCCGTTCCGGGCCGACGACTGGCTGCTGTACGACCAGACGTCCCCGTCCGCCTTCGGCGGCCGGGCCCTCACCCAGGGCCGCATCTTCGACCGGACGGGGCGCCTCGTCGCGGCGGTCACCCAGGAGGGGTTGTCGCGTCGCCTCCGGGAGGGGGCGCAGCCCTTCCCTGTGGACCTGTCGGGCACCGGGTCCGACCGCACCGCAGCCGCCCGCGGGGACGCCGGTTCCCGCG
Organism: Dietzia cercidiphylli; assembly: GCF_014145145.1. Classification (GTDB taxonomy): domain Bacteria; phylum Actinomycetota; class Actinomycetes; order Mycobacteriales; family Mycobacteriaceae; genus Dietzia; species Dietzia natronolimnaea. Next base: position 2,078 of record NZ_JAALEA010000394.1, on the reverse strand, counting down.
GGGACCACAGGTGAGCGCGGCGAATCGCCCCCGGATCGGCGTGCTCGCCCTCCAGGGCGACGTCGCCGAACACCTGCGCCACCTGGAGACCGTCGGGGCGGAGGCCGTCACCGTGCGCCGCCGACCGGAGCTGGACACGGTCGACGGGCTCGTGCTGCCCGGCGGTGAGTCGACCGCGATGAGCCGCCTACTGGACGTGTACGACATGTACCAGCCGGTGTCCGAGCGGATCTCGGGCGGGATGCCCGTGTACGGCTCGTGCGCGGGGATGATCCTGCTGGCCTCCGTGGTGCTCGACACCCGCCCGGACGCCACGTGGTTCTCCGCCATCGACATGACCGTCCGGCGCAACGCCTTCGGGCGGCAGGTCGACTCGTTCGAGGCCGACCTCGTCGTCGACGCCCTCGGCCCCGACCCGTTTCGGACGGTCTTCATCCGGGCACCGTGGGTGGAGACGGTGGGACCGGACGTCGAGGTACTCGCCGGCGTCCGCGCCTCGGACGGCGAGGATCACGTGGTCGCGGTGCGCCAGGGCAACGCCCTCGCGACCTCGTTCCACCCCGAGGTCACCGACGACGTGCGCGTCCATCGGTACTTCCTCGACATGGTCAGGGCGGCGACCTCGTAGAGTGGGCCGTCAGCGACACCCGTAAGTCACCCGGAGGTCATCCAGGCCTCACCCCAGACACCCCGGAGGGCGGAACTCCCCATGTCAGGCCATTCCAAGTGGGCCACCACCAAGCACAAGAAGGCGGCGATCGACTCCAAGCGCGGCAAGCTCTTCGCCAAACTCGTCAAGAACATCGAGGTGGCGGCCCGCACGGGTGGCGGTGACCCCGACGGCAACCCGACGCTGTTCGACGCCATCCAGAAGGCCAAGAAGAACTCGGTCCCGGGCGACAACGTCGAGCGCGCGCGTCGGCGTGGCGCCGGCGAGGAGGCCGGCGGCGCCGACTGGGAGACCATCATGTACGAGGGCTACGGCCCGAACGGCGTGGCGATGCTCATCGAATGTCTGACGGACAACCGCAACCGCGCGGCCATGGAGGTCCGGACGGCCATGTCCCGCAACGGCGGCAACCTGGCCGACCCGGGCTCCGTGGCCTACCTCTTCGCCCGGAAGGGCGAGATCGTCCTGGACAAGGGCGAGCTCGAGGAGGACGACGTACTCATGGCGGTCCTCGAGGCGGGGGCCGAGGAAGTCAACGACCTCGGCGATCGTTTCGAGGTGATCTGCGAACCCACCGACCTCGTCCAGGTCCGCACCGCGCTCCAGGACGCCGGGATCGACTACGACTCGGCCGAGTCGGGCTTCCGGGCCTCCGTCGAGGTCACCGTCGACGCGGAGGGCGCGGGGAAGATCTTCCGCCTGATCGACGCGCTCGAGGACTCCGACGACGTCCAGAACGTCTACTCGAACGTGGACATCCCCGACGACGTGCTGGCCTCCCTGGACTCCTGACGGCCGCGTCGCTGGTAGGGTCTCGAACGTAGGTTCTACCACTAGTCGGCGGAGGTTCGATGCGCGTCATGGGAGTGGACCCCGGGCTGACCCGGTGCGGTCTCGCGTTGATCGAGACGGCACCGGGCCGCGCCGTCACCGCTCTCGACGTGGACGTGGTGCGGACGAGTGCGGACGAACCGCTCGAGCGTCGCCTGCGGGCGGTGCACGAGGTGGCCGACGAGTGGATGGCCGTTCACCGGCCCGACGTGGTGGCCATCGAGCGTGTGTTCGCCCAGAACCAGGTGTCCACCGCGATGGGCACGGCGCAGGCGGCCGGGGTCGTGGCCATGGCCGCGGCGTACCGGGATATCCCGGTCGCGTTCCACACCCCCTCCGAGGTCAAGGCCGCCGTCACGGGCAGCGGTCGCGCCGACAAGAAGCAGATGACCCTGATGATCACGCGGATCCTCGGCCTCCAGAAGCCCCCGAGCCCGGCGGACGCCGCGGACGCCCTGGCGCTGGCGGTCTGCCACAGCTGGCGGGCGCCCATGCAGGGCCGGGTGGCCGCGCTCGACGCCCAGGTCTCGAGGTCACGGGCGGGGTTCCAGGCCAAGGTCGTCAAGGGCAGGGCGGC
>NZ_JAALEA010000393.1 GCF_014145145.1 Dietzia cercidiphylli | reverse complement strand
CGGTGAGCAGCGGCCCCAGCAGGCCGGTCGCGAACGCGGGGTCGAAGTCGCGCAGGTCGGAGTCGAGGAAGGCGACGACGTCACCGTCGGTGGCGGCGAGGGACTTCCACAGCGCCTCGCCCTTGCCCGGGACGTCCCCCAGGGCGGGCAGCACGTCCCCCTGCGCCACCACCCGGGCGCCGGCCGCGCGGGCCACCTCCGCGGTGCCGTCGACGCTGTGGGAGTCGATCACCACCAACTCGTCGATGAGTGGCACCCGCTCGACCAGCTCGGACCGGAGCGCGGCGACGATCACGCCGACCGTCGACTCCTCGTTCCGGGCCGGGAGCACGACGGACACCCGCCGACCGGCCTTGGCCGCGACCAGGTCCTCGGCGCGGAAGTCTCCGGCCAGGTAGGTGCGTCGCACCGACCAGTCGCGGACGGGGTCGACCCGGTCCGCGAGGGGGGTACGCGCGTTCTCGCTCACCCCCGCGATCCTGCCAGAGGTATCCGACGAGCCGCCGCCGTGGGACGGACCCGTTCACCCGGGTGTGCCACGATGCACACCATGGACTTCTCACCCTCACCCCGCGCGGCCGAGCTCACCGCGGCGGTCCGCGAGTTCATCGACACGCACATCACCCCGGTCGAGCCGGGGATCCACGCCGACATCGCCCGCCGCCGTCTGGCCGGCGAGGACCCCTGGGCGGTCGATCCGCGGATCACCGAACTGCAGGGCAGGGCGCGCGAGCAGGGACTGTGGAACCTCTTCCTGCCCGCCGGGCACGAGGGCCCCTACGCCGAGCGCTACGGCACCCACGGGGGGACCGGCCTGACCAACACCGACTACGCGCCCGTCGCCGAGGAGATGGGGAGGTCGTTCATCGCGCCCCTGGTGTTCAACTGCAACGCCCCGGACACCGGCAACATGGAGGTCTTGCTCAAGTACGGGTCGCAGGAGCAGAAGGACCGCTGGCTGGACCCGCTCCTGGACGGGAGGATCCGCAGCGCCTTCCTCATGACCGAGCCGGAGGTGGCCTCCTCCGACGCCTCCAACATGGCGGCCACCGCGCGGGTCGAGGGCGACGAGGTGGTGCTGGACGGCCGCAAGTGGTGGTCCACCGGGGTCGGCCACCCGGACTGCGAGGTGGGCATCTTCATGGGTGTGTCGGACCCGGACGCCCACCGGTACCTGAGGCACTCGATGGTCCTGGTGCCCATGGACGCCCCCGGGGTGCGCGTCGAGCGCATGCTCACCGCACAGGGTGTCTACGACGAACCGCTCGGCCACGGTGAGGTGTCCCTCGAGGGCGTGCGTCTGCCGGTGGAGAACATCATCACCGGACCCGGGCGGGCCGCCGAGATCGCGCAGGGTCGGCTCGGCCCCGGCCGCGTCCACCACTGCATGCGGCTCATCGGGCTGTCGGAGATGGCGCTCGACCTGGCCTGCCGTCGTGCCTCGGGCCGGGTCGCCTTCGGCAAACCCGTCGTCAACCTGGGCGGGAACCGGGAGCGGCTCGCCGAGGCCCGGATCGCCATCGACCAGGCCCGCCTGCTGGTGCAGCACGCGGCCTGGAAGCTCGACACCGAGGGGCAGGCGGCCGTGGAGGTCAGCGCCATCAAGGCCGCCGTGCCGAAGATGGCCCAGAAGGTGATCGACATGTCGTTGCAGCTGCACGGCGGCGGCGGGATGAGCGACGACTTCCCACTCGCCGGCGCCTACGCCACCGCGCGCTCGCTCCGCCTGGCCGACGGCCCCGACGAGGTCCACCTCGGTGTGGTCGCCCGGGCGATGCTCGCGCCGTACCGCGACGCCGCCGGAGCCACTACGGATGCAGAGTCGGGCCGATGAGCCGACCGCACGGGGCCTCGCCCCTGAGCCGCAGGATCCCGGGCGCGGGCGTGGTGCGCAGGGAGGACGCGTTCGACGTGGAGGCGGTCGCGGCCTGGCTGCGTTCCGTCACCCCCGACCACGCGGACGTCCTGGCGGGAGTGGACCTGGGTGACGACGACGAGCCGGTCATCCCCGAGGTGAGCCAGTTCTCGGGAGGCGCGTCCAACCTCACCTACGTGTTGCGATATCCCGGCGTGGACCTGGTGCTGCGCCGCCCGCCGACCGGCACCAAGGCCCGCGGCGCCCACGACATGAAGCGCGAGTACCGCGTCCAGTCGGCGCTCCGCCCGGTGTACCCGCTGGTGCCCCGGATGGTGGGGTTCTGCGACGACCAGTCGGTGATCGGGTCCGACTTCTACGTGATGGAGCGACTCGAGGGCACGATCCTGCGCAAGGACCTCCCCCGGGAACTCCGCGCGGACAGGGCCACCATCCGGCGTCTGTCCGAACGGGCGGTCGACGCCCTGGTGGACCTGCACGCCGTCGACGTCCGGGCCGCCGGCCTGGACGACCTCGACCGTGGCGAGGGCTACGTGCGCAGGCAGGTCGAGGGGTGGTCGGCCCGCTACCGCCGCGCGCGGACCCCCGACGTGCCCGACTTCGCGCCGGTGATGAAGTGGCTGGACGCCAATCAGCCGGACGACGTGGGCCACTGCCTGGTCCACAACGACTTCCGCTTCGACAACCTGGTCCTCGACCCCGGCGACGTCACCTCCGTCATCGGCGTCCTGGACTGGGAGATGGCGACCGTCGGTGACCCGCTCATGGATCTGGGTAGTGCCCTGGCCTACTGGGTCGAGGACGGGGACGGCCCGGTGTTCAAGGCGTTCCGGCGCCA
>NZ_JAALEA010000392.1 GCF_014145145.1 Dietzia cercidiphylli | reverse complement strand
TCGACCGACGGTGCGGGCCCGGGGTCCTCCCAGAGCGCGAGCGGTCCGGCGGACACGACCGGGCGGCGCGGGGGCAGCTTGGCGAGTTCCCGCCCGCGGTAGACGATCCCGATCGGCAGCACCGCCACCCGGCCGCCCGTGTCGCGGACCCCGCGGACCATCTGGCCCACACCTTTCTTGACCGAGTCCAGCCGGAGCGTCCTCAGGTCGTCCGCCGACGAGTTGGTGCCCTCCACGAACGTCAACACCACCCCGCCGGCGGTCAGGCGGTCCACGCACAGGCCGATCAGGCGGGCCGCCGCCGCGTCGTGCACCGCGCGCTCGGTGCCCTCGTAGTTCTTGGCACGGAAGACCGGGACCGTGCCCGTGTACTCGAACACCGGTCGCAGCGGGCCGCGGAAGAGCGGGTCCTTGGTCAGGCCGGTGCCGGAGGCCAGAAACCGGACCCGCCTGTCGTACACGGCCGAGGCCAGCACGAACGGGTCGTGGTGTGACGGGTGGTTGGCGGCCACGATGATCCCCACGCCGGCGTCGTGCAGCCGGTGTAGCTCGGTCACCGTCTCGGGCCGGATCCGCACCTCGGGTGCGTACAACGCCCCCACGAAGGTCAGCAGGGGATGGGTGAAGCCGTCCCTACGGCGGCCGGGGCCGTAGAAGTCGTAGACGGCCTCGTAGTTGGTCAGCGTCACCTCCGGCCGTTCCCGGCGCCGCCGACCCGGTCCGAGGGCCCGCCCGATACGTCCGGCTCCTGCGTCCATCCCCCCAGTCTCGTCCAGCGATCGGGGCGCCGCATCCGGAATCCGGCATGCTCGGGGGATGACGACGAACGCGCTCCACGCCGAACCGGTCGCCGAGCGACCCCGCCTGCTCCTGGTGGCACACGGGACCCGGTCGTCGACGGGCCGCCGGGAACTGGGCCGGGTCCTGGTGGAGACGCGCAAGAAGCTCGACGGGGTGGACTGCCGGCTGGCCTGGGTCGACGTCCAGGCTCCGGGCCCGGACCGCATCCTCGCCGACGGGGCGCCCACGGTCGTGGTGCCCGCCTTCCTCGCCCGCGGGTTCCACGTCACCGAGGACGTCGACGGCGCGTGCGGCCGCGCTCCCGGCCCGGTC
>NZ_JAALEA010000391.1 GCF_014145145.1 Dietzia cercidiphylli | reverse complement strand
CCACACCGCCGCCACCATCGCCGACATCGGCTCCGACAAATCCGGGGCCTCCGGCACCTCACCCGACGCGCCCGCGGCGTGCTCGCGCATCCATGCCGCCACCTCGCCGATCCGCACCCCCGCCTGTTTCTGCACCGCCCGCACGGTGACCTTGTCTCCCCGCGCGACGAGCACCCCATAGGCGTGAGCGATCTTCTCCGACGACGACATGGCAACCCCTCCAGATTCAACATTCGGTAACCGGTAACCGGTAACCGGTAACGCGACCTGTTACCAACGTTACCGCAGGCGCCGAACCGAAGCATCCCCGTCGCGCCAGTGCGCAGCAAACCGGCCGGAACCTCGCCGTCGGAGCACCCCTGCCAACCAACGAAGAACAAGGCGGGTCCCGGGCCACCGCGGCCCGCGCCACACAAGCCTGTCGCGCCCGAGTGAGACAATGGACTACGTGCTGATCGCCTATGTCGACGAGTCCTACGACCAGGACCTCTATTACATCGGGGCAGCAATCGCCGACTACGACCAATGGGAGCAACTCCACCAGCTCTACACCCAGATCGCCGAGCGAACCGCCACGAAACACGGCACCGATCCCACGGCCGAGTTCCATGGACACGAGATCATGGGCGGCGCAGGACAGTGGGCCAACCTTCGCGGCAAACACCGCGAAGCAGCTGGCCTCTACAGTGCCGTCCTACGGGCAGCACAACACGCGGGCGTGCGGTACCTCTTCGAAGGGGTGGACGTCAGACGCCTCAACGCCCGATATCGGTACCCGCAACAGCCCCACACCGTAGTGTTCCGCCACCTGCTCGAGCAGATCGACACTTACACTGCCCAACACGGCGCCGGAGAGCAGTCGATCGTCATCGCCGACGAGATCGCCACCAGCGCCCAACACCAGGACCAGTTCAGCGCCTACCAAGACTTCGGCACCGGCGGATACCGGCCAAGCCGACTTCAGCACATCTCCGCGCCCATCAACTTCGCCGACTCACGCCACACCCCCGGCCTACAGGCCGTCGACATGGCCGTCTACATCCACCGCCGAGCCCAGGCGGTGCACAATCAGCACCCCCGAGCTCAAGCAGTCACCGACAAACTCGCCCACCTGATCTACCAAAACACCCACCGGCAACGCACCTGGGAGCCCTAAATAAAACGAGGGCCCCCTCGCGGGAGCCCTCGGCAGGCAACGTTCCGGTATCCGGCCCGTTGTGCCCCCAGACTACCGCGCCACACCCGATCCACACCAGACCCCGACGAGACTCACCAGGTGATCCCGCACGCCCTAACGCTCAGCGAAAGCCGCCTCAACTCACCGAACCCGGCCGTGCGCTACGCCTGTCGGAGCCTACCTCCATTCTCCCCTGGCAGTTCAGGTGAGCATCGCCGGCTCCTGGACCGCGGAGCCAATCGCGCAACAGCTTGTTGCGCACGATTCCGAGCTCGCCCAACAGATCGCCAAGGACCCGCTGATCCTTGATTTTCTGGATCTGTCCGGCGAGGTCGCCGAACGGGGACTCGAGGAGTCTCTGACCGACCGGATCGTCGACACGTTGCGGGAGCTCGGCCCAGGATTCGCCTTCGCGGGAAAGCAGGTCCACTTCGACGTCGGTGGCGAGGAATTCTATGCTGACCTGCTGTTCTTCCACGTCGAGCAATTGCGGTATGTAGTCATCGAACTCGAGACCGGCAAGTTCAAGCCCGAACACGCCGGACAGCTGCAGTTCTACGTCGCCCTCGTCGAGGATCGCCTGCGCCGTACCGCACATGCCCCGACCGTCGGGAGCCTGGTCTGCCGATCGTGTCGTCCGCTACGCGCTGAACCCGGCCGGCGCGCCCCTGGCCGTCTCAACCTTCAGCTATGAGGCCTTACCCACCGCAGAGCAGGAGGCACTCCCCAGCGGGGATGACCTAACCGCAGCCTTAGCCCAAATCACCGGGGACGTCGAGGACCACTCATAAAATAACGTTGGAACACACTGTGCCCCCAAAACGGGGCTCGACCAGCCATGATGTGAACGCCGATAACTTATATTCTGTAAAGCTAACGATGCCGAGTTGTAAATTGTGCGAACTCGACCCTCCCCGAACTGCCCCTCGCCCGTAGTGCCCGACAGGCCGCGTGACCTGCGCGTGAACAGGTGCCGAACCAGCGCTTCGGCGTCGGTGAGGCCGAGCTGGCCCGCCGTATCGGGATCACTCGCCAGAATCTGCACCTGTGGCGCACCCGCGGCCTGCGCGGCCTGCCGGCCCGAACGACGCTCGACGACATGGCTACCGAACTGCGCCTTCCCTACGTCCAAGTTCTCGAGGCAGCCCTACGCGATACCGCCTACCTCGATGCCACCGACCTTCTTACCACCGCCGAGAAAGAGAGCCTGGTGAACGGATAGGTGACGTTGATGACGGAGGGGCCTTCGCGTCACCTAAACGTGCATCAGCCCCGGCAGCGGACAAGTGGGAAGGCTACTCGTGTTGGCTTGGGTGCCCACGACCACTACACGAACGTCACCCGGGGCGTGCTTGTTGATGACCGGTTAGGTGTGGACCTCGGCGCCCGTCTTGGCCCGGATCTCCCCGATCGTGACGCCCGGCGCCGACTCGACGAGCCGGAACCCTTCGGGTCCGATGTCCAGAACGCACAGATCGGTGACGACACGCTGAACACACCGGCGGCCGGTGTACGGCAGGGAGTTCTCGGCCATCAGCTTGACCTCCCCTTTACGGGTGACGTGGTCCATCATCACGATCACCCGGTTGGCGCCGTGGACCAGGTCCATCGCGCCTCCCATGCCTTTGACCATGGCGCCGGGGATCATCC
>NZ_JAALEA010000390.1 GCF_014145145.1 Dietzia cercidiphylli | reverse complement strand
TGAAGTTCCGGGCGGTGCCGCGGAACTGCAGGTTCCCCGCGGTGTCCGCACGGTGCGCGTGGACGAGTGCGAAGTCGGTGACGATCGAGCGCTCCAGGACGTACGGCACGCCGTCGAACTCGCGCACCTCCTTGGGTTCGGAGGCCATGGCCACTCCCCCGTCCCCGTCGTAGCGCAGCGGGAGTCCACCGTCGGCCACCATCGTGCCGACGCCGGCCGGGGTGTAGAAGGCGGGGATGCCCGCACCGCCGGACCGCATCCGCTCGGCCAGGGTGCCCTGTGGTGTCAGCTCCACCTCGAGCTCTCCGCTCAGGTACTGCCGGGCGAACTCCTTGTTGGCCCCCACGTAGGAGGCGGTGGTCCGGCAGATGCGGCGCGACTCGAGCAGTTTGCCCAGTCCGAAGCCGTCCGTCCCACAGTTGTTGCTCACGGTGCTCAGGTCGGTCGCACCCTGGTCGAGGAGCGCGTCGATCAGGACGGCGGGGATGCCGACCAGCCCGAAGCCGCCCACGGCCAGGGACGCGCCGTCCGGGATGTCCGCGACCGCCTCGGCGGCCGAGGAAAAGATCTTGTTGGTCATGTCAGACACCGTAGGCCGTGTTCGCTAGATACACAACAGTTCGCATCACGCACGATCCGCGCGTATCGTGGGTCACGACGCCCGGGCCGGGCCGGACCCGGCAGCGCCCCCAGGAAAGGACTGACGCCATGCCCGCCACCCTGTCGTACGAGGTCAGCGGACCGGAGTCGACGGCCGCCCCCGTCGTCGTACTCCTCGGATCACTCGGGTCGAACCGCTCGATGTGGGACCACCAGGTCCGCGATCTGGCCCGGGACCACACGGTCGTCGCGATCGACCACCGCGGCCACGGGGGTTCCGAGGTCGTTCCGGGCTCCTGCACGATCGCCGACCTCGCGGGCGACGTCCTCGCACTGCTCGACTCCCTCGGCGTGGACCGCTTCCACGTGGCCGGACTCTCTTTGGGGGGCGCGATCGCGCAGTGGCTCGCGGTCCACGAGCCCGCTCGGGTGCGCTCCGTGGCGCTGCTGTGCACGGCCGCGAAGTTTGGGGAGCCCTCGGCGTGGGCCGAGCGTGCGGCGGCCGTCCGCGGCGGCGGCACCGAGGCGGTCGCCGATGCGGTAGTCGCGCGGTGGATCACCCCCGCCCGTGCCGAGGCCGATCCCGACCTCGTGACCGGTCTGCGAGAGATGATCGTGGCCACCAGCACGGAGGGGTACGCCGCGGCCTGCGACGCCCTGTCGGGCTGGGACGGGCGGGCAGACCTGCGGAGGATCTCCTGCCCCACCCTCGTGGTGGCCGGCGACGAGGA
>NZ_JAALEA010000038.1 GCF_014145145.1 Dietzia cercidiphylli | reverse complement strand
CGCGGTCGGCCTCATCAGCGACCCGGAGTTCGCCGAGCAGGTGCTGGTCGACGGGCGCGCGGACGTCGTATTCCTGGGCCGCGCCGGACTGCGCGAGCCCGCCTGGCCCCAGCGCGCGGCCGCCGAGCTCGGTGTGAACTGGCGCGATGCGCCGTACCCGCCGCAGTACACGCGCGGCAAATGGTGAGCCCCGGAGCCTAGACGCCAGAATCCAGACGCCAGAGTCCAGACGCCAGAATCCGGAAGAGCGTTCCGCGCACATCCGCCGAGTAGAAATGCGCGGAACGTCCTTCTCGATGGATCCACCGGGGAACGCGATGGATCCACCGGGGAACGCGACGGGCCCGCCGGGGCGGGAGCTAGAGGTCCAGCTCGATGTCCGAGCTGGCCATGGACGTGCACACGGTGATCCGCTCCTGCACGACGGCGTCGGTCGCACCCGCGGCCGCCCGGGACTCCGCGCGCGTGGTTCCGCTGAGCTTGCCGGTCACGCACGCCTTGCACAGTCCGCGTTCGCATCCGGTCGGGACGGAGATGCCCGCCCGGCCCGCCGCCTCGAGGAGGGTCGTGGCCCCGTCGATCTCGACCGAGGTCCCGCTGCGACGGAAGCGCACGGTGTAGCGGCTGCCGTCGTCCGCCGGTCGCTCGAGTTCGGGGGCGGTGAACGACTCGGCGTGGAAGCGCTCGGCCGGTTGCCCGAGGTCCCGCAGCCACCCGCGGGCCAGATCGATCATGGCGGCCGGCGCGCACACGTAGGTCTCGCGCTCGGCGGCGTCCGGGACCAGACTCCGCAGCAGCTCGGGGCCCAAGCGTCCGGTGGTCAGGCCGTCGCGCTCGGACGGGGCGTCGGTGAACAGGTGCAGCGTGATGCCCGAGTCGCGGGCCAGTCGGCGGAGCTCGGCCTCGTAGATCAGCGAGCGCTCGTCTCGGTTGAAGTAGAGCAGGGTCGCGTCGGCCCCGGCCCCGGCTTCGCGGGCGATGCGGCGCAGCAGGCTGATGATCGGCGTGATGCCCACCCCACCGGCGATGAGCAGTGACGGGGTGGCCGGGGAGTCCATCGCGAAGTCTCCCGACGACTGCGGCACGCCGACCAGCGTGAGGTAGCGCCCCGCCTTCAGCGTGTCGTTCACGCGGGCGGAGACCCGACCCCCTGCGACCCGCTTGACGCAGATCTCCAGGGCGTCCGATCCGTCGAGCCGCGAATCGGTGCTGTCGCGGACGAGGCTGTACTGACGGACCAACTCGACGCGGCCGGTGGCGGTGCCGGTGCCGGTGCCGTGGTCGTCGTCGTCGACCTCCACCCGTACCGACACGTACGCCCCGGCGTCCCACTCCACGTCCTCCCACCCACGCGGCCTGGCCAGGCGCACGGAGAGCGCGTCACCCCCGGCGACCGGCGTCGCGGACAGGACCCTCGCCGGGACATTGTGGAAGCGCGGCTTGTCCAGGTACGGGGACTCGGGCAGGGGTCGGTAGGTGAAGCCCGAGATCACGCGGCGCCCGAGCGCGAGGGGGTCACGCAGCAACTCGGCCGGCCGCCCGAACTCCCGCTCGCCGAACGGCACGGACAGGCCCGTGAGCGTCTTGGCGATGAGCGGCACCGTCTCCAGCAGCGGGGTCTCGTGATACGGCAGCCCGTACCGGGCGGCGATGGCGCGCACCTCCGGCGCGATCCTGCGCTGCATGGACGGCGGCAGGTCGGGGAACAGGTGGTGCTCGACGTGCGTGTCCAGGCCGCCATAGAAGATCCGCAGGTCGGGACGGTTCTCGAACGGCACCTCCTCCTCCAGGATGCGGGTCAGCGCCTCGTCCATCTGCGGGCTCGGCAGGAAGTTGCGGGTCGCCCGGATCTGCCGCTCGTAGTACTGGTCGGGGGTCTCGTCGGGGCCGGGATCGGTGAACAGTTCCAGCTCGCCCGCGTGGTGTTCGATGAGCACCAGGAACAGCACGGACATGTAGCCCGCGACTCCGCCGAAATAGTTGGCCACCAGGGTCGGGAGCGGCTTCCATCCGGAGCGGAAGGGCTCGTCCACGAATCGGCGGCGCGCGTCCCGGCGGGCGATCCTGGCCGGCGATCGCAGGGTGTAGGCGCTGAAGAACGGGTGGCGGTCGACCTTGCGCGCGATGTTGGCCAGGAAGAACGGTGCCGCGACCGGGGCCATGGCGGCGAGCGCGGAGATGAACGCCACCTGCCCGAGGTGGTGGCCGTACCAGTCCTGGCCCGCGCTGCCGCGGAAGACGCTGTAGCCGAGGTCGTGGTCCTTGCCGACGATGTTGGTGTTGGGGTGGTGGCCCGCGTGGTGCATCGTCTTCCAGTGGCCGGTGTCCACGTTGAAGTCCCAGTCGTAGCGGTCCGAGTGGTACTCGCCGTTGTCCGGCAGGTGGTCGTAGCTGCCGTGGACGATGTTGTGGCCCAGCTCGGAGAACTGCATGAGCCGGTACATCATCTCCAGCGCGGTGGCCCGGCGGATCGCGCGCGGACCCCCCTCGCGCAACAGCTCGCGGCGGCGGGCGTCGATCGCCTGCCCGTAGGCGGTGACGTGGCGGATGTGGTCCAGGTCCTCCTTGCCCACCTCGGCCTTGGCCCGCGCGTAGAGCTCCCCGATCGCCTCGGCCAGCCCGGTCGGTCCTGCCGATTCGGTACCCGTGCGGTTGTCGCTGGCGAGAGTCATGGATGTGACGGTAGCCACCGACGAGGGCCGGGGATAGGGCGTCGGCGGTCGCACATTTGGCATTTTCGGTCACCCGGCGGTGTGCGTTGCTACGGTCGGGCGATGACCTCGCCGTCGGACTCCGCGTCCCCCGTGTGGGCGGTGCCCCGCGGCACCGAGGGGATCCGCATCATGGTGGACGGCGGCGTCGCACGCGGGATGACGACGAGGGAGTGCCTGGCCGGGACCGGGCTCGACCCCCTGGATCTCGACGACGAGACCGCGCAGATCTGGGCGCATCAGGAGTTCGTGGTGATCCGCAATCTCCTGGGCCGGCTCGGGGACCGACCGGGTCTGGGGGCCGGAATCGGCGCGCATTCGACCCTCGGGCGGACCGGCGTCATCGGCTTCATGATGCTCGCGGGTCCCACCGTGCGGGCCGCGCTCGATCGGGCCATCCCGTACCTCGCGCTCTCGCCCACGCACCTGCGGTTCTCGCTCGACGAGGATGCCGCCGCCGGGACCGACCCGGAGGAGGCCTTCCTGGTCGCCGCGGACGACGAGATCCCCGCGGATGTACGCGCCTTCGTGGTGGAACGCGACCTGGCGGGGTTGGCGGCGGCCCTGCGTGGAGCCCAGATCGACGTCGGCACCACCGGCCTCGAGACGACCCTCGGCCCGGAGAGCGCCGTGATCCTCGGTGAGGCGTGGGGACTGACCGCCGACGAGGTCCGGCCACACGCGGAGCGGAACCGTCTGGTGATCACCCGTGAGCGGCTGGACGCGCGGCTGCCGCAGGGCGACGAGAACACGGCGAAGCTGTTCGAGAGGCAGTGCCGCGACCTGCTCGACGACCGGGTGGCGCGGGTGGGCGTGGCGGGGCAGGTCCGCAGTCGGCTGCAGCACGAGCGCTTGAGTTGGCCGTCGATGGCGGAGGTGGCCGGTGAGCTGCACGTCGATGTCCGCACCCTGCGTCGCCGCCTGGCCGCGGAGGGGACCTCGTTCCGGCGGGTGCTCGACGAGGTGAGGCATCATCGGGCCCTGGATCTACTGGCGCTGCGTGTACCCGTGGCGGAGGTGGCACGCGAGCTCGGGTACTCCGAGACCGCCACCTTCACCCGGACGTTCACCAGGTGGGAGGGCGTCCCGCCCAGTCGAGTACGGCGTTCAGCGGAGACCAGCGTTGACTAGGGTCGTGGAGACCGGGCCATGCGGATCGGGCACCGTTCCGGGGACATCGGCCGCCTTCCGACCACGACCCCAGGAGACCTGAGTTGAACCTGTTCGAGACCCTCAAGGATCGCTGCCGCCCCGAGTGGGAGGCCTACACCCGGCACGAGTTCGTCGAGGAGCTCGGGAGCGGGACGTTGCCCCTCGAGGTGTTCCGCGACTATCTGATCCAGGACTTCCACTTCCTGGTGCAGTTCGCGCGCGCCAACGCGTTGGCCGCGTTCAAGAGCCGCACGCTGGCCGACATCACCGCCGCGCACCAGGCCACGGGGGCGATTCTGGCCGAGACCGAGCTGCATCTGCGGCTGACCGAACGCTGGGGAATCCCGCGCGCCACCCTCGAGGCCGCCGCCGAGAAGCAGGCCACCGTCGCCTACACCCGCTACGTACTCGACTGCGGCATGGTCGGCGACCTGCTCGACCTGCACGTGGCACTGGCGCCGTGCACGATCGGTTACGCCGAGATCGGCGCACACCTGCAGCCCCGGCTCACCGAGCGCGGCAGCACGGAAGAGCCCGGCACGGGAGAGCGCGGCCGGGCCGGGCACCCGTACGGCGAGTGGATCGCCGAGTACTCGGGCGCGGAGTTCACCGCCGCGTCCCGCGCCGCGATCGCACAGCTCGACGTGCTGTCCGGGGGAGGGCTGACCGACCGCCGTCTCGACGAGCTCACCGAGGTGTTCCGCACGGCCACCAGGCTGGAGGCCGACTTCTGGCAGCAGGCGCTGGACAGCACAGTCGGCCGCTGACCAGCGGAGATCGGAAGGTGGCTCCGCCACTCAGGACCCCACCGAGCCGAGCGATCCCATCGGCCCCGTCGGAAGCGGCAGGTCCGCCGGCATCCCGGCGGGAGTGGTCCCCTTCTCCGCCATCTGCGCCAGCAGGACCGGCAGCATCTCGGCGAACATGTCGGCACGGAACTGCAGCGGGGCGAACGGGTTCGCGAGGTTCCGCAGTTCCAGGGGGTCCGCCGCGAGGTCGTACATCTCGAACACCGGGGGCTCGACCCACTGCGGATCGAAGTACATCGTGAACTTGCGGGTGCGGTCCCGGACCGTGCGCAGGTGGTTCGGCTGGGTGACCGAGGTCTGCCCGTCGGGTTGACCGATGTTGTCGTCGTCGAAGACGTAGTGGACGACGTCCTGCACCTCTCGGGTCGGCGCCCCCGGGTTCTCGACGGCGTCGGAGATGATCGGCGACAGGTCGGTCCCGCGGAAGCCGAAACCGGCTCGCACCTCGGGCGCCACCTCGGCGATCGTCGCGAGGGTGGGCATGAGGTCCACGAGACTCGACAGGGCATCGGTCGTCACCCCGGTCGGGAACAGCCCGGGGTTGCTGATCACGAGCGGCACCAGCATCGTCTCCTCGTAGGCGTTGAACACCTTCTGGCGCATCCCGCCGTGGGACATGGCCATCTCGCCGTGGTCGGAGACCTGGATGATGATCGTGTCCCGCCGCAGGTCGTTGCTCTCCACCGCGTCGATGACGGCACCGATGTGCTGGTCCACGACCTGCTGCATGTACGCGTAGAGATTGGCGTAGTTGCGGGCCTTCTCCTCGCCCACCAGGGCGCCGAGCCCGACCTGGGAGGCGAGGTTGATCTGGGTCTGGGCGCGGGGCTTGTGGTTGAGCGCCAGCACCTCGGTGAACGTCGGCGGCAGGTCGATGCCCATCTGGAAGCAGCCCGGTGCCGCATCGAGGTAGTTGGTACCACCGTCCGGCATCGTCAGGTCCCAGGTCTGCGGATAGGCGAGGATGTCGTGCGGGTTCGCAAAACTGGCGACCAGTGCGAACGGCCGATCCGGGTCGTTCGGCACCGAGTTCAGGAACCCCACGGCCTCGTCGGCGTAGCGCTGGTCGTTGTTCGCGGTTCCGCCACCGAAGTTCTCCGGCTTGATGTCCTGACCCGCCTCCGGCGGGCTCCAACCGTGGAAGCCGAAGGACTCGACGTCGGCGGGAGTCGGGTCCAGGCCGTCCGCTCCCTTGCTCATGTGCCACTTGCCCCGGTAGTGCACGTCGTACCCGGCCGAGGCGAGCAACCCGGCCATGTTGGGCGTGGTCGGCGACAGTTGCGGCTCCGCATCCGACAGGCTCCCGCCCGAGGTGAGGGTGCGGTAGACGCCGTGCTGGGCGGGGTAGACACCGGTGAACATGGTGCTGCGGCTGGGCGAGCACATCGTGGAGTTGCAGGCGTTGAGATTGAAGGACAGGCCGGTGTCGATCAACCGCTGGCGCTGCGGCAGGTTCTGCGCGGCCCACCCCTCAGGCCAGAACATCGGCCGCCGTTCCTGATCGGTCATGATGATGACGATGTTGGGTCGCCGGCGGATCCGGCCCTCGCCGACCGCGGCGCCGGCGGCGGGCGTGGTGCCCGGGATCGCCGAGGAGCCGAACGCGGCGCCCGCGGCACCCGCGGCGAGGAGGAGGCCGGTGCCGCCGAGGAAGGTGCGGCGGGGGATCGACGCGCCGGGGGGAGCGGGAGACGTGGAATGGGACGACGACGAGGTGGGCGACTGCGACATGGTGGACCCCTGGATGACCCGGCCGAGCCAACCCGGGGACCGCGCGGGCGATCTGGGAGGGCGGTCCCGGGGGTCGACCGGGGTGGTGCCGGATGCTTCGGATCGCGGCGATCCCGCGAATGCTGGGTGCGCTTACCGCCCGCTGTGGTGAAGGTTTTCTGAGAATAGCGCCTCATTCAGCTGCGCAGTGCGGATCGGGCGGGTCTTGCCGACGCCGAGGCCGCCACGTATGCCCGGACGAGCGTGCTCGCCTGCCTGCGAAGCTCTGATCGGTCGTGGTTCGGGCTCGACCCATATACGCTCGGTTCATCCTGATCCGACTAAAGTGAAAGGACGAACCAATGATCATTCTTGGCGCAATTCTCTTGATCCTCGGATTCCTCTTGGACATCCCCATCCTCTGGACGATCGGCCTCGTACTCGTGGCGATCGGCGTGATCCTCTTCATCCTCGGCGCAGCCGGCCGGGCGGTCGGTGGACGTAAACACTGGTTCTGACCCCGGGTCCAGGCCCGTCGACAAGAGCGTTCCGCACACATCGCCCGGGAGGCGGGTGTGCGGAACGCTCTTGTCGTTGGTGGCGGTGGAGAGGTGGTGGCCGCTCAGAGCGGAATGACGGCCACCTCGTCCCCCGCCGCCAGTGAGGTCTCGTCGGCGGGGACCTCGATGAGTACATCGGCCCGGGCCATGGACGCGACGAGATGCGAGCCCGGGCCGGAGACCGGGTCGACCGTGGGGATGCCGGGCAGGTCCCCGCCGGAGGGCTCGGCGGCCAGGGCACCACGCAAGTACTGCGTCTTCCCGGCGGGGGAGCCGACCGCGCGGGAGAGCCGGGCCCGGGTGGTCGGCACGGGCACGCGACCGACTGCCTCGAGGATGACCGGACGCAGCAGCACCACGAACGACACGAGAGCGCTCACCGGATTGCCCGGCAGGCAGACCACAGGAACATCCCGCCACGACGAGAGCCCCTGCGGACCGCCGGGCTGCATGGCGACCGGGGCGAAGCGGGCCCCCTCGCGGTCCGCCAGGACCTGACGCACCACCTCGGCGTCGCCCATGGACACCGCCCCGACGGTCACCACGAGGTCGGCGTCCCCGGCGGCATGGTCGAGCGCCGCGGTGAAGTCGTCCCGGTCGTCACTGCTGATCACGGTCGCGGTGACCTCGCACCCGCAGGCCTTGAGCGCCGCGGCGAGCGTGATCGAATTGGACTCCCAGATCTGGCCCGGCTCCAGGGGCCGCCCGGGCGCGACGAGCTCGGCGCCCGTGGCCACCACGCCGACCCGCGGTCGCGGACGCACGTCGAGGCCGGACTCCCCGAG
>NZ_JAALEA010000389.1 GCF_014145145.1 Dietzia cercidiphylli | reverse complement strand
CGCCCGTCCAGGACTCGTGGCCCGCGTGGTGGCCGATCTCGACGGCGACGTCGACCAGTGGTGCGGGCGAGGCGACCCCGGGACAAGCGGCTGCTGGACAGGCTGCCGCCGGGCACTCTGGGCGAGGACCCGCGGCCAAGCCCGCCACGCGGCGCAAGGCACCGCAGGACGCCGACCAGGTCTCACTCTTCGACTCCCCAGTCCCGGCCGAGCCCACTGCCTCGCCGGCACCCGCGCCCGCCCGGGCGAAGAGACCCGCCGACACCTTCACCGCCTTGGCCCGCAAGGACTACTTCAAGGAGAGGGTCGAGTCACAGCGGGTCGGGCTCGACCCCGGCGTGCTGGCCGACGCGCTGCGCGCGATTGCAGCGAACAACGGGCGCATGCCCATTGCCGTACTCGCGAGCACTCTCGACCTCAACCCGCTTCGGGTCAGCGGCACCATCGCGAGGATCCAGAAGGTGGTCAACGTCGACGGCATGCCGGTCCTCGAGCGTGAGGACAACGACGTGGTGCTGGCGTCCCAGACCCTCTTTGAACAGTTCGGACTGTAGATGACCGTCTCCCCCGCCCGCCGTACCGCGATCATCGACGCCCTCCGCCGCGGCACCGTCCCCGCCGACGGGCTGGACCAGCTCGCCGTGGGCCTCGACCGACTGGCGCCCGTCCTGGGAGAAGAGCTGGACAAGGTCGCCGGTGGCGCCGCCGTGTTCAAGGCCGTCCGCGGCGAATACGGCTCCGGCAAGACCTTCTTCGCGCGCTGGCTCCAGCAGCAGGCCCTCGACCGCGGGTTCGCCGTGTCCGAGGTCCAGATCTCCGAACTCGAGACGCCCCTGCATCGGCTCGAGACCGTGTACCGGAGGGCCTGCGAAGAACTCCGCACCCCCGCCGTCTCTCGACAGGCATTCCGGGCGGTCCTCGACGACTGGCTCCTCGGAGTGGAAGACGACGCGGCCTCCTCCGGAGCAGACGCCGCGGAGCTGCTCGAGGACAGACTGCGCTCCGTCGCCGATGCTGCGCCCGTGTTCCCTCTCGCCCTGCGCGGGTATCGAGACGCGTTGCTCAACGGTGAGATCGAGGTGGCCGACGGGCTTGCAGCCTGGCTCGGGGGTCAGCGCAACGTTGCCGCGTCTGCTAAACGAGCAGCCGGGGTGAAGGGCGAACTCGACCACTTCCTGGCGATGGGCTTCTTTCAGGGGCTACTCCAGGTGCTCGCCGGCTCCGGACACCGCGGGCTTCTGCTGGTCCTGGATGAGGTCGAGACCCTCCAGCGCATGCGCGGCGACGTCCGGGAGAAGGCGCTCAATGCTCTGCGGCAGTGGATCGACGAGCTCGATTCGGGGCGCTACCCCGGGATGTACCTGCTCATCACCGGGACCAGCGCCTTCTTCGAAGGACAGCAGGGCATCAAGCGACTGCCTCCGCTCGACCAACGGATCGGCGTGAAGTTCGACGCCGACCCCCGATTCGATAATCCCCGGCAACCGCAGATCCGGCTTCAGGCCTTCGATTTCGACCGACTGGTCGAGGTCGGGTCGCGCGTGCGTGACCTCTACGCGGTCGGCCTCGACCCCGCCGTCGCCCAGCGGGTCACCACCCTCGTCGACGACGCCTACCTGCGCGTGCTCGCCGAGTCCGTGGCGGGAAAACTCGGCGGCCAGGTGGGGATCGCACCCCGCCAGTACCTGCGGATGCTCGTCGACTGCCTGGATCGCGTCGAGATGTTCCCTGACTTCCTCCCGCGGCAGCACTTCACCCCGACGCTCGAGGCGTCCGACCTCAGTCAGAGTGAACGGTCCGCGGTGGCGGCCTCGTCGTCGTCCCCCATCGATGACCCCGACGCCATCGAGCTCTAGATGGACCACCGCGCCCCGCAGGGCTTCCCCGCGCTGCACCCGCTACTGCAGCACCACGTGGTCAACTCCCTCGGCTGGCCCGGCTTGCGGCCACTGCAGGAGGAGTCCGTCCGGCCGCTCATCGACGGCGAGGACGCCCTACTGCTCGCGCCGACCGCCGGCGGCAAGACCGAGGCCGCCGTATTCCCCGTCCTCACCCGCATGGCCCACGAGGACTGGGCCGGGCTGACCGTCCTGTACGTGACCCCGCTCAAGGCGCTGCTCAACAACCTCGCCGTGCGACTGGTCGACTACACCGCGTGGATGGGTCGCCGCGTCGAGGTATGGCACGGAGACGTCGGCGAGAGCGCCCGCAGAGCCATCCGGGCTGACCCGCCGGACATCCTGCTCACCACGCCCGAATCCATCGAGGCGATGCTCGCCTCCACCAAGACCGACCACCGCACGCTGTTCGCGAACCTGCACACCGTGGTGATCGACGAGGTACATGCCTTTGCCGGCGACGACCGCGGATGGCACCTGTCCGCCGTCCTCTCGCGTCTCGAGCACCTGGTCGGGCGGCCGCTGCAGCGGATCGGGATGAGCGCAACCGTCGGCAACCCCGAGGATCTGCTGCGGTGGTTGCAGGGCGGTGTCGACGGGCGGGCCGGGCGTGTGATCGCGCCGGGCGTTGCCGTGGGTGAGGCGGTCCGGCCTGTCGCCGGTGACGCCGACATCGTCGTGGACGCCGTCGACACTCTCGACTCCGCGGCCGTGCTGCTGTCCAAGCTGTACCGGGGACAGAAACGGCTCGTCTTTGTGGACAGTCGCCGGCAGGCCGAGGAGTTGGCATCCATGCTCCGCGGCTTTGACGTGGACGTGTACCTCTCGCACTCGTCACTCTCCGCCCAGGAGCGGAGGCGGTCCGAGTTGGCGTTCGCCGAAGCGCGTGACTGCGTGATCGTGGCGACTTCGACCCTCGAGCTGGGAATCGACATCGGGGACCTGGACCGCATGATTCAGATCGGCGCCCCCTCCACCGTGTCGAGTTTCCTCCAGCGTCTCGGTCGCACCGGTCGTCGCGCTGGCACCGTCCGCAACTGCCTGTTCATCGCCACCGAACCCCGGCATCTGCTCCGGACACTGGGTCTTCTTCACGCCTGGGGCACGGGATATGTCGAGCCCGTCGTGCCTCCACCGGTCCCGCTGCACTTGGTGGCGCAGCAGATCATGGCGGCGATGCTGCAGGAGGGCGCGCTGCCGCGGTACGGCTGGCAGGACCGTTGGGCGGCCACCCCGTTGATGAGCGCCGAGACCCTCGAGCGTCCCGCCGAGCTGATCGTCGACTTCCTCGTGGAGCGCGGGTACCTCAACGTCGATGGCGGCGCCATGTTCCTCGGGCCCGACGCCGAGAGGGTGTTCGGCCGCCGACACTTCATGGACCTGCTCACCACCTTTGCGATGCCTCGGGAGTTCACCGTCCTGGCCGGTCGGCAGGAGGTGGGCACCGTGGAGTGGCGGGCACTCACCGGCGTCGATGGGCCGATCCACCTGCTTCTCGCGGGGCGGTCGTGGAAGGTCACTGACATCAACTGGCCCAGGCATCGGGTGCAGGTGGAGCCCGCCGCGGGCGGCGGCAGAGCACGGTACGGGTTCGGGGGCGCCGACATCGGTCGGCAGGTCGCGCAGGGCATGCGCGCTGTGCTGCTGGGAGAGCTCCCCGAGCAGATTCGGCTCACCGCCCGCGCCCGCGCCGTACTCGCCGACGACGAGGACCGGTTGCGTCACACGGTGAGCCCACACGGACCTGTGTGGACCACCACGGACAACGTCCGGAAGTGGTGGACCTACGAGGGCAGCGCCGCCAATCGCAGGTATCAGGCGGCGCTCGGGCCGGCGCTGGGTGAGGAACTCGCACCGCAGGGCGGCATGGCCCAGCCCGACGCGATCACGTTGCACGAGGGCATGCCCACCGGGCCTCCAGCGGAGCGGCTCGAGTTCTGGGCGTCCCTACCGGAGAGTGAGCGGCCGCTTCCTGCGGTTCCCGCGACGCTGGTTGACAAGCTCAAGTTCTCGGAGGCGTTGCCCGTGGAGTGGGCGATCGAGGTGATCGCGCGGCGGATGGTGGTGGAGTAGGCACCCGCCGGGCTTCAGACCTGACTTCCACAAGTTTTAGTGTCACCCTGC
>NZ_JAALEA010000388.1 GCF_014145145.1 Dietzia cercidiphylli | reverse complement strand
CCGGGCCCGCGCATCGACCGGGCCCGCGCATCGAAAAGGACGTTCCGCACACCCGCTTCTCGCGAAACGTGTGCGGAACGTCCTTGTCGACGAGCGCTTTCGTCGACGAGCGCTTTCGACCGGGAAGGGTCGGGCCGGCTCAGCTAGCGGGTGAACACCTGGGTGGCGTAGAGCTTGTTGTCGGCGGCCACGGCGACGCCCACTCCCATCGAGGTGTGGTCGCTGCGCAGCAGGTTGAGCCTGTGGCCGGTGGAGGCCATCCACTGGTTGACCAGCTGCTGAGGGGTGGCGTTGCGCCAGTTCTGCAGCACGTTCTCCGACCAGCGCGTGGTTCCGCTCGGCACCTGGTAGCGCAGGTCGGGGTTGTGGTACATCCGGTTTTCGGCGGCCTGCACCTGGCTCCAGGCGGTGGCCAGCTGAACGAGTGCGTCGTTGGACGGGAGCGACGTCCGGTCGTTGGCCACACGCGCGGCGTTGGTGGCGTCGTGGAGCTGCTGGCGGTACTCGTCGCTCGTGGGGTCGAGCGCCGGGACGGTGCCGCCGCCGCCGACGGCGACGCCGAACGACGAGCCAGGCATGAGGAACTGCTGCGCGGAGGCCGCGGGTGCGCCGAGACCGGCGACCGCCATGGTGGCGGCAGCGCAGACGGCGAGGGGCGTGACGAAACGAGGGGAAGTGCGACGCACGTGGGATCTCCAGTTCTGCACACCCCGAGGGGGAGGGCGCGCAGAGGCAACAGTAGAGAGCAAGTCCCCGTCGGGCTAGCAGGAAAGGAACTCTAGCCGAATTTTCACACTGTTAACCGAAATAACCCCTGGTGGGGCTACCCCCGCTCGAAGTCGAGTACGACGTGGATCACCCCGTCCTCGCCCGCGGCCGTTCCCACTCCCACCTTCGTGAACTCGCCGTCGAGCATCCGCTCGCGCATTCCGGTGTCGGTGAGCATGGCGGTGAGCACGTTCTGTGGCGTGGCCTCCGGGGGCAGGGCCAGGACCGTGCGGTCCCGGTCCTCGCCACTGTCAGGGACCGGGAGGTCGCCGGTCGTGGGGTCGCCCACCGCCAGTTGGTCCGCGCGGACCCCGGCCTCGACGGACAGGATCGCGTCGGTGACCAGGCGTTCGGCACCCACGGCGGTCCGCGCCTCGTTGACCCCGGCCACCACGCTGCCCTCGAACGCCTTACGGGCCACCTCGGGCGGAACCACGACGAGAGGGGCGTCCTGCTCGGCCACGGCGGTGGCCCCCGGTGCGGACGGGCCCGACATCAGTGAGGCGAGGCCGGGGATGTCCAGCGGGAACGGCAGGGCGAGTTCGAGTGACCCCTGGGCGGAGGCCGTGCCGGCGCCCGTGACGAGCAGGAGGGCGGAGGCCCCGGCTGCGACGGCGGAACGGATGGGATGACGCACGTGGGTGTCCTTTCCTGGGTGGCGGCCGGAGCCGGACCCGGCGGGGATCGTTGACTCACATAGTAGTGCCGCGAGTTCACTCACGCATCTTTCGTC
>NZ_JAALEA010000387.1 GCF_014145145.1 Dietzia cercidiphylli | reverse complement strand
GGCTGCCCGGGCCCGGCTGGAGGCGGCTGCGTGTGCCGTGCCCGTGCACATCTCCGACTTGCAACGATCGGCTCGAGAGCCCGCGTCGAGCTGTGATCGGCGTTACGGTCGGAGCCATGACGTCGATCCAACGAACACGGAACATCGATCCGATCACCGCCGCCGACCTGGAGTCGCTGGGCACCGCCTCGGGACCGGCGGTGTCGGTGTTCATGCCGACGCACCGCGGCGGGCCGGAGACGCGGCAGGGCCCGCTGAGGTTGCGCTCGCTGCTCGACCGCGCGCAGGCCGAGCTGGTCACCCGGGGCACACCGGCCGAGGTGGCCGCCGAGCTGCTCGCGCCGCTGCGGGAGCTGGGGAACGAGGACCCCTTCTGGCAGCACACCGCCCACGGACTGGCGCTCTACGCCGCCCCCGGCATCGCACGGGCCTTCCGGCTGGGCACGGAGATGCCGGAACTGGTCCACGTGTCCGACTCGTTCGCCGTCCGCCCCCTGGTCCCGTCCGCGGTCGGCGACGGCGAGTTCCTCATCCTGGCCCTGAGCCAGAACTCGGTGCGCTTGTTCGAGGCCACCCGGGGTTCGGTCCACGAGCGGGACATCGGCACCGCGCCGGCGTCGATGGAGGACGCCGAGGGTCGCACCGAGCGCGAGCCCCAGCTGCAGCACCAGGCGGCGGCCGGGGGCACCGCCGCCTTCCACGGGCACGGGGCCGGCGGCGAGGTGGACCGCGTGATGCTGCAGAAGTTTTTCCGTCAGGTGGCAGCGGGTATCGACGAGCTGCTCGCGGGGCCCGATCGCCGACCGCTCGTCCTGGCGGCGGTGGCCGAGCACCACCCGATGCTCAGGGACGAGCTGTCCTATCCCCACCTCCTCGACGAGGTGGTGGCCGGGAACCCGGACCATGCCAGCGGGGCGGAGTTGCAGGAGAAGGCGTGGCCGATCGTGCAGCCCGTCCTCAGCGCGGACGCCGCCGCCGCGACCGAGCGGTTCGGGGAGGCCCTCGGCACCGGGCTCGGGGTGAGCGACCCCAGAGAGATCGTCACCGCGGCCGCCGAGGGCCGGGTGGAGACGCTGATCCTCACCGGGGCGGCCTGTCGTCCGGAGGATCAGCCGGGAGACCTCGACGACGCCGTGGGCCACACCTGCGCCACGTCCGGTCGGCTCGTGGTGCTCGAGGCTCTCCCGCACGGCAACTCGGTCGGCGCGATCCTGCGCTACTGACCGTGGTGCCGCACTCGGCTCTCGCGCGACACGACCTTACCCGTGGGTAAGGTCGTGTCCGGTCAGGGCACAATGGGTCCCATGAGCTCCAGCCACCCGCACTTGACCAGCCCCCTCGTCGTCGGGCCCCTCACCCTTCGCAACCGCGTGGTCATGGGGTCGATGCACACCGGACTCGAGGACCGCAGCAAGCACCTGCCCGAGCTCACGGCCTACTTCGCCGAGCGGGCGCGCGGCGGCACCGCCATGATGGTCACCGGCGGGTTCTCCCCCGACGTGGAGGGCTGGCTGCTCCCTGCCGGGTCGATGATGGCCAGCCGGCGGATGGCGGACAAACACCGCGGCCTCACCGATGCCGTCCACGCCGAGGGCTCGCACATCCTGCTCCAGCTGCTGCACGCCGGCCGGTACGGCTATCAACCGTTCGTCCGCTCGGCCTCGTCCACCAAGTCCCCCATCAGCATGTTCAAGGCGCGGGCCCTCAGCTCGCGGGGCGTCGAGCGCACCATCGACCACTGGGTGCGGGCCGCACGACTGGCGCGCCGGGCGGGGTACGACGGCGTCGAGATCATGGGCTCCGAGGGGTACCTGATCAACCAGTTCCTCGCGGCCCGGACCAACCAGCGCACCGACTCCTGGGGCGGCACCGCGAGCAAGCGAATGCGGTTCCCCGAGGAGATCGTCCGCCGGGTCCGCGCCGAGGTCGGCCCGGACTTCCTGATCCAGTACCGAATCAGCGTGCTCGACCTGGTGACGGACGGGCAGACCTGGGACGAGACCGCCGAGCTCGCCCAGCGCCTCGAGGCCGCGGGGGTCGACGTGTTCAACACCGGCATCGGCTGGCACGAGGCGCGCATCCCCACCATCGTGACCTCGGTGCCACGGGCGGCGTTCGTCGACCTGGCGGCCCGACTCAAGCAGACCGTGGGGGTCCCGGTGATCGCGTCCAACCGCATCAACACCCCCGACGTGGCCGAGCAGATCCTCGCGAGCGGGCAGGCCGATCTGGTGTCGATGGCGCGGCCGCTGCTGGCGGACGCGGCGTTCGCCGCCAAGGTCGCCGAGGGGCGGGCCGACGAGATCAACATCTGCATCGCCTGCAACCAGGCCTGCCTCGACCACACCTTCGCCAACAAGCGCGCGTCCTGCCTGGTCAACCCCCGCGCGGGCCGGGAGACGGAGCTGGTGCTCACCGTGGCCCCCTCGCGCCGCCGGGTGGCCGTCGTGGGTGCGGGCCCGGCCGGCCT
>NZ_JAALEA010000386.1 GCF_014145145.1 Dietzia cercidiphylli | reverse complement strand
GGCCACCCGCCGACGCGGGACCTGCCCCAGCTGCTGCTCGCAGGCCTGCTCCAGCTCGGCGAACGAGGAATACTCGCTACGCAAGTTGGTGTCTTTGGGCACCAGGTCGGCTTTGGCGACCTTGACCGTGGACTCGCTGCCACCCTTGGAGGCAGGGTCCGCGGGCTCGCACGTGAGCACGGCGACCCCATAGTGGCGGGCGAACGCCACCATCTGCGGGTTGCGCACCGCCACTGAAGCCGGCCCCGGAATAGAGGCCGTGGATGTTCCGCTGCCGGGCCTGGACCTGGCCCCCGCAACCGGGCCGGCCCCTGTGGTGCGGCGCTCTCGCCCCTACAGTGCGACACTGCCGCCCACCCCGGCGGCGATCGAGGCGTTCTGGTCCCGCGTGGTCAAAGCCCCCGGCAGCAGCCGAAGCCCTCGATGGGTGGATTGGCTGGGCTCGTCGTTGCCGCATCCCAGCGTTCGTGGCACTGCAGAAACGGATCTTGAAACACAAGGACAAGATCCTTGCCGCGATCGAGCACAACCTCTCCAACGGCCTGGTCGGGTCCACCAACACCAAGATCCGACTCATCACAAGGATGGCGTACGGGTTCAGCTCACCACAGGCCTTGATCGCCCTGGCAATGCTCAACCTCGGCGGTCACCGGACCGACCTCCCCGGCCGGCAATGATCCACAGGTATGTCAGGAGAGCCGAAAATCTGGGCAGTTCAGTTTAGGACTGCGTCGACGATGCCGAGACCGGCGACGGTGGCCCTGACGTGCTCTCCGGGACGGAAGGGGATCATTGGCCCCAGGGCCCCGGAGAGGACGACTTCACCAGCGCGCAGTGGGCGCCCCAGTCTGGCGGCGGTCTGGGCGACCCACACCAGCGCGTTAAGCGGGTCTCCCAGGCAGTCCGCACCGGTCCCGCGGGAGACAATCCGATTATTGATGGTCAGCGTCATCAGGGCTTCGGCCGGGGTGAACTCCGACAGCGAGGACTGCGCCGAGCCCAGGACGTAGAGACCGCTGGAGGCGTTATCGGCGATGGTGTCGGTGATGGTGATGTTCCAGTCCTGGATTCGGCTGTCGACGATCTCGAGGGCCGGGGTGAGGTGGCCCACTGCCCGCCGCACGAGCTGGGGGTCCGGATCGTCGATGTCTTCGGCCAGCACGAAGGCGATCTCGGCCTCGATTCGCGGGGCGATCAAGGTGGGCCCTGACACGACTCCATCGCCGGTGACGTGCATCTGATCGAGCAGTACCCCGAAGTCGGGCTGGTCCACCCCCAGTTGTTTCTGGACGGCGGGGGAGGTCAGTCCCACCTTTCGTCCGACCCGACGGGCCCCGGCTTCCACGCGTCGCTGGATGCCGAGTTCTTGCACGGCATAGGCGTCGGCGAGGTCCTCGCCGATCAGGTCTCGGACCGGGCCGCAAGGGCGTCCGGTCTGCAACGCCTCGGCCAGGCGGAGATCGGCCTGGTGGAGGGTGTCCGTCGTGGTCATGCTGGCTCAGTCCTTAATTTGTCGGCAGGCGGGGACATCAGGTGACCTATCTGCGAGGCGGTGGGTCAGCGGGTGTGGAGCCGCGAGCGGGTGGGTGCCGAAGGCCGCAGCGAGGCAGCCCTAGCTTCTTCCCGGTGAGCCACGGGCTCACAGCGCGTATCTAACGTCTAGCATGCCAGCGGTGTGACGGCGGGATTCCGCGTCAGCCTGCGGATCGACGAGGACGCTTGTTGATTCGCTACCGCGGCCCTCAGGAGTGGGGCATGGCCTGGACGACGGCCGCCGACGTCCACCTCGTTGACCCGGGCGGCGCCCCTGGAGCTCCGGGCGAGCTCGATGGATGGTCTCCACCGACCGAATTGCCGCTGCATGTGGAGGTGCTGCGTTCCCGGCCGGAGGCCGCCTCAGTCGTCCACGTGCACCCGCGGGCGGTAGTCGCAGCAGACCTGGCTAGCCTCGCGATCCGCCCCATCGTCGGTGCGTTCGACATCCCGGGCGCCAAGCTGGCCGCCGGCGGGGTGCCCGTCTACCGGCGTGGCGTGCTCGTTCGGAACCGTGGCCTGGCCTTGGAGATGGCGGCGGCCATGGGTAAGCGGCCGGTCGTCGTGCTCCGCGGGCACGGCTTGACTCAGCGGTGGATCGGCCCAGGAAGCGGTCCTGCGGGCGATCAGCGTGGACTCTCTGGCCCGGCTGTCCCTTCAGATCGCCGCTGCGGGAGGGGCGCAGGCGGATCTGCCGGACGAGGACTTGGCGGCGCTGCCCGACCTCGGACCGGGCTTCAACGAGGGCGTGGCGTGGCGGCATGAAGTCGCCAAGATGGGGTGACCGCCGGAGCGCAGGTCCTCGGCGTCGGTCCCTGCACAGCAGACACCCCGTAGCCTCAGACCCATGCGAGCGATGTCGAACCTGCCGTCGGCACCGGAGTTTGGCTCGGCGCCGCAGTACCCGATCGAGTCGGTGGACAACGCACTCCGGGTGGTGCTGCTGGGGGAGCACCACAGCCTGCGGCTGACGGACGTCAGCAAGTACCTGGGGGTGGCATCGTCCACTGCCCACCGGCTGCTTGCCATCCTCCAGTACCGCGGCTACGTCCAGCAGGATGCCACGACGCGCAGTTACGTCCCGGGGCCGACCCTGGACTCGCTGGCCTTCGGTCTGCTGCGCCGACTCGACGCCCGGGACCGGGCACGCCCGGTGCTCGAGCGGCTCAACAACGATCTGGGGGAGACGGTGCACCTGGGCCGGCTCGAGGGGAACGAGGTCCACTTTATCGATTCCATCGAGAGTGATCGGGCCCTACGAGTGGCCAACCGGCTGGGGCGCAGCATGCCCGCCCATTGCACTTCCACCGGCAAGGCGCTGTTGGCCATGCTGACTGACGATGAGCTGCATCTGCTTTATCCCGACGAGCGGCTCATCCAGCTCACCCCGCATTCGCTAGGCACCCGGACTGAGCTTCTCGACGCGGTGCGCACGATCCGTTCCCGGGGGTTCGCGTCGAGCAAGGAGGAGAGCGAGGAGAGTGTCGCCTCCCTCGCCGTCGCACTGGCCTCGACCCGCTCTCCGCGGTTGGCTGTCAACGCCTCGCTGCCGCTCAGTCGCATGAGCTCGGCGACCGAGCAGGACATCCTCACTCGGCTGGTAGCTGCGGCGGAGGAGATCGACCATCTCCTGCTCTGATCGGCGTGGTCAGTCCGAGGTCGGCTGGACCTCAGGCTGGACTGGGCTGCCCGCCGTCCCGGTCCAGCCGGTTGCCGGTCCCCTGGACGTGGCGCACGAAGGACCGTACCGCCGGGGCGATGCCTCCTTCGCGTGACCAGTAGATCCACAGCGGGGCGCTCATCGGGGTGTGCTCGTCGACCAGCACTGGCCATCTGGCCGAGTCGTCGGCACTGAGGTTGTCGTCGGCGATGACGGCCACGCCCAGCCCTGCCCGGGCGAGCGCAACGATTGTGGTGGCGTTGACGCTCTCCGACGTGATGTCGAGCCCGAAGCCCCCTGCCCGCAGCGCCGGCTCCAGCAGGCGCCGGGTGAGGCTATCGGCGGGCCCGGTGAGCACCGGCTGGCCACGCAATTCAGCGACCGAGACGTGTCTCCGGCCCCGCCACGGGTGGTCGTCGGAGGTCACCACCGCCAGCCGCACGTCGCCGAGCTGGTGGCCCGCAAGACGCTGGTCGGCCTGCCCGAGGCCCGTCGCGAGATCGACGTCCCCGTTAAGCACCTGTTCGATCGCGGGCAGGCCCGGGTACTCGTGGACGGCGACGTGGATAGCGGGATGCGCCGACCGGAAGGTGCCGATCAGGGGCGCGAGGAACCGTGGCACGTGCGGATATGCGCAGGCCACCGTGACGACGCCCGCTCGACCGCGAGCGAGTTCGTGGGCAAACTGGGAGACCGACTCCGCTCGATTCAGCAGGTAATGGGCGCGGGGCAGCAATTGATTCCCGGCACCGGTGAGCTGTACTCCGCGGCCGGACCTCTTGAAGAGGGCGATGCCCAGCTCCGCCTCCAGCGCCTTGATCGAACGCCATAGCGAGGGCTGCGGCACGTCGAGGGTGGCGGCGGCGCGAAGGAACGACCCCTCGCGGGCCACCGCAACGAGATACCTGAGTTGACGCAGCTCCACGCACGGCTCCTAGTTTCACCAGTGAATAGCTCGATCCCAAAATAGCCCGTAGACAGACTGTGATGAGGGTCATACTCTCTCAGGTGTACTGCAATGCAGAAAGCCGTCCTACCTTGAGGAGAATTGGATGTCGGAGTCTGGTGGAGGAACCGTGGCCTGGAGCCCTATTGGTCGCGAATCGGGACTTCGTGACCACCCTATCGTGGTGCAGATCGCGCAACGGACAGCAAAGA
>NZ_JAALEA010000385.1 GCF_014145145.1 Dietzia cercidiphylli | reverse complement strand
CGCTCGCCCCATTCGATCAACTGACCCGCGCGCACTTTTCCCAGGCTTGCGGTCTCTCCACAACGCAGCTCCGAACGGGCTGCTCGCCGGAGCAGGGACCGCCCGCGATACGCGACAGTCTCCGCATGGCATCACCACCGAACGGCCCGCGACGTCGCGGCGATCTGCTTGCGACCCAGGGGACGCACCGGGTCACGAACGGATACCGCAGAGCCCACCACGGCATATGGGAACCCGCGAATACCGTCACCACGCCGATCACGCGGCTGGCTGCGGCAACACTGGCCTGCCCGGGTGCGGTGGCCACCGGGTGGGTGGCTGCCGCGATCCACGGCCATCCGTGGGTTCCGGCCGAGTACTCGATCGAACTCGCAGTCGGCGGGAAGCGGGTGCGGCGGGAGGGGATCGTCGCGCGCCGGTACGAGATCCCGGAGGATCAGGTGGACACCATCCTCGACGCCGACGGCGCACCCCTTCGTCTCGCCAGCCCGGAATGGGCACTGTTCGACCTGGCGAGGCACGCGGAGAAGTCCGAGGCGGTGATCGCACTGGATGGCGCCTCGCGGATGGGGCCGGGTTACGACGTCAGACATTCGCTGCCGACGCTGCTCGCCAGGCATCCGGGGCTGCGGGGCCGCAGGATCGCTCTCGAGCGCTGCGCGATGGTGGAGCCGCTGACCGAATCGCCCATGGAGACGCGCCTGCGGCTGTTCCTGATCGACCTCGGGCTGACCGGGTTCCGAGTCCAGTACCGCACCCCGGGACTGCCGTACCGTCTGGACTTCGCCTTCCCGGAACGCAAGGTCGCGGTGGAGTACGACGGAGCAGGCCACCGGGACGCCGCGCAGCACGGAAACGACGTCCGCCGATTGAACCGCTTGCGCGCGGCCGGCTGGACGGTCATCACCGTGACGGCGACGCTCCTCTACCGTCGTCCCCATGAGCTCGCCGCCCTGTTGCGCGCCGCGCTGAGCTGAGAAGACCCCTCGACCTGGCATCCGGACTCAACTTGGCAACCGCGCCTCCGTCGAGTGGTCGAGAATGCGCGTTCCCGGGAAAAGTGACCTGGGAAAACGTGAGCGGGATCGACCCCTCGGCGGATCGGGCGGGTCGGGCGGGTCGGGCGGGTGCGGGCGGCTGCGCCCGGCGCCGAGCCG